>NZ_BAABGL010000018.1:0-144651 GCF_039541555.1 Brevibacterium pityocampae
TGCGCGTAAAGCACCGAAAAACCGTGTTATCCACAGGGTGTTCGATATTGATCTGAATATTCTTTCGTCTGCACCATCGATTGTGGAAACCCATTCCACTCTGCGCAGGGACGCCGCTAGAAATGAAGGGTCAGATTGCGAGGCGAGCAATCCGACAGCCACAGATGGACCCTGCCGGATCCGACCGCACGGATCGGCTCCATGACACAGCCCCGGACGACTCCCCCGATACGAGGACAGCTCTGCCCGGTTCACGGCGCCCCCGGCACCACGACAGCCCGACCCAGCGCGCGAGCCCCATGACTGGAGATATCCAGAGAACGTACGCGACTCCCCGGCTTCCCGAAACCGCGAGCAACTGCGGGCAATATCTCCGGTCGGCTCCATGACACAGCCCCGGACGACTCCCCCGACCTGAGGACACCTCGGTCCGGCGCATGGTTCCCGGGCCTCACGGTTCCCCGACTCGTCACCCGGCCGAGACCGCCGAGCGGCACAGGCACCGGCAGGCGCATTCAGTCAGTCTCCCCACCCGGTGACTCAAGACAGCGCCTCACGGTGACGCTCGAAGATGGCGACTCGAGCGGGCGCCTCAAGGTGGCAGTTCGAACTGGCAGCTCGAACCGGCGACTCGAGCCGCCGCGCCTCAAGCCGCCGCGCCTCGGACCCAGCGCGCCCGCCCCGCGCCTACAGCGCGTCGGGGTCGTCGACGCGGACCGCGACGATGTCGGCTCCGCGCATCGACCGCGATGCGACCTCTGCGGCGAGGCGCGTCGTCACTGCGCGGCCGTCGGCGATCGTGAAGCCCACGACGACCGAGTACGGCTCGTCCTCCGCGATGAGCTCGCGCACCTCGGCGGTCTCCCGCAGCACCGCGATGACCTCTCCCACGGCCTCGCGCCCGCCGCTGATCGTCACCGTCCGCGCCGCCGGCGGCAGCCCGAGCGCGGCCCGGTCCGCGGACTGCTCCGCCGCCCACGGGATGGGCTCGAACCGGCTCACCACACGCTGCACCGCCTCGTCCTCGTCGAGCAGCAGCACCCGGCCACCCGCGGAGTGCGATCGCACGAGCGAGGCACCGCGCAGGCGACGCGCGATCGCCTGCTCCGTCGAACGGAGCCCCGGCCCCGGCCACAGCGTGTCGAGCAGCAGCGCCGAGGCGTACCCGCCTTCGACATAGGGCTCCGCACCGGTCGTCGCGACGACGATGCTCGGCTCCGGATCCACCGCGCCGAGCACCCGGTCACCGCCGGACCGGACGATGAGTGCGCCCGGGAACGCCCTTCCGAGCTCCTCGTACACCTTGTCGAGCCCGCTCACCACCGAGCGCACGGCGGTCGCGGAGCACTCCCGGCACGTCACCGAATCGGCCCGGTACCCGCATCGCCGGCACGCGAAGGGGCCCAGGATCGAGGCGGCGGTGAGCTTCGACTCGCACTGCGGACAGCGGGTCACCGTCCGACAGCGGGCGCACGCGATGACCGGCAGATATCCCGCACGCGGCACCTGGACGAGCACCGCACCCGGCGCCGACGGCGCCCGGCGCGAGCGGCCGAGCGCATCGCGGACGAGCTCGAAGGCACGAGGCGGGAGGCGGCCGGCGGAGCCCGGGTCGCCGTCGGGGTCGGGCACGAACACGAGCGGAGCCGCCTGCCGACGGAGCTCGCGCGGGGCCACGATGTCCCCCACCCAGCCGGAGTCGACGAGGTGCTGTGTCTCCACGCTCCGCCCGTAGTCGAGGAGCAGCAGCGCGGACCCCTCGAGCTGCACCCGGGTGAGGAGCACCTCACGGGCGTGCGGGTAGGGCGCGCGCTGCTCGAGGTAGGAGCCGTCGGCGTCGTCGAAGCAGATGACGAGTCCCGGGTCCGGCAGCGGCGCGAAGGCCGCGGCCCGGGTGCCGATGACGAGGCGCGCGCGCCCGGTGAGTGCGGACACCCACGCGTCCCAGCGCTCCTCCTGACCCTGGTCCGCCGAGAGCCGGACCGTGACCGGGGCGAGGTCGCCGAGGCGCGCCTCGAGCGCGGCGAGCTCCCGGTGGTCGGGCACGAGCCACAGCACGCTGCGCCCTGCGGCGAGGACGGGAGCGGCGGCCCGCAGGCCGAGGTGGATCCATCCGGTGCCGGGATCGTTGCCGGGCAGCACGGCGCAGGCGGCGCGCGGCCCGCGCACAGATCCCGCACCGGCACCTCGGTCAACCCCGGAACCGGCACCTCGATCGACCCCGGCACCAGGATCCGCGTCACCATCAGTACCCGGGCCACTATCCGCACCCGCATCACCATCCGTACCCGCGTCATCCTCCGGGCCCGGCTCCGCGGCCCAGGATTCGAGCGCGGCGAGGTAGTCGTGGAAGGCCGGCGGCTCGTCGGCGCGCGGGGTGACCTCCCCGGCCACCTGGACGAGCGCGGGCTCCGAGAGCAGGCGCTCGGGCCGGCCGAGCGCGCGCTTCTCTGCACGGGCGTGGCGCGGCGGGATCGCGAGCCGCAGCACATCGGGCAGCGTCCCGGCGTACCGGTCCGCGATCGCCCGGCACAGCGTCAGCAGAGACGGGGTGAGGACGGGCAGCGGGGAGGTCACGCGTTCGAGCGCGGCGAGCTCGCCGACGTGCTCGGTGACCTCACGCCGTTCGAGGATGAAGCCCGAGGTCAGCCGCCCGGCGAAGCGCACCCGCACCCGCACGCCGGGCTGCGCGGTCGCGTCGAGCTTCGCGGGCACCGCGTAGTCGAAGGGCCGGGCGAGGTGCGGCAGCTGGGTCTCGACGAGGACGGCGGCGACGGGCAGGCCGTCGGCCGGGGTGATGCCGCCGCGCACCCGCAGGACTCCCCCGAGCCCGTCGCCCTCGGGCACCGGTGCGAGGGCTGAGCCGGTCGGCGCCTCGAAGAGTCCCGGGGCCGCGTCGCGCGGATCGCCGCTCATCGGGGGATCAGCTCACCTCGCGGCGCAGCGCCTCGGCGCGGTCGGTCCTCTCCCACGTGAAGGTGTCCTCGGTCCGGCCGAAGTGGCCGTAGGTCGAGGTCGCGGAGTAGATCGGGCGCCGCAGGTCGAGCGCCTCGATGATCTTCGCGGGACGGAGGTCGAACACGCTGCGGATCGCTGCGGCGATCTTCTCCGGGTCCACGGTCTCCGTGCCGAAGGTCTCGACGTAGAGGCCCACCGGCCGGGAGGAGCCGATCGCGTAGGCGACCTGGACCTCGGCGCGGTCGGCGAGGCCGGCCGCGACGACGTTCTTCGCCACCCAGCGCATCGCGTAGGCGCCCGAGCGGTCGACCTTCGAGGGGTCCTTGCCGGAGAAGGCGCCGCCGCCGTGGCGGGAGAAGCCGCCGTAGGTGTCGACGATGATCTTGCGTCCGGTGAGACCGGCGTCGCCCATCGGCCCGCCCACGACGAAGGGTCCGGCGGGGTTGATGAAGTATTCGGTGCCGGAGGTGTCGAGACCGCGCTCGGCGAGCACCGGGTCGACGACCGTGCGGCGGATGTCGGTTTCGAGCTGGTGGGCGCCCACGGCGGCATCGTGCTGGGTGGAGACGACGATCGCCTCGATGCTCACCGGCGTGTCGCCGTCGTAGCCGATCGTCACCTGCGTCTTGCCGTCGGGGCGCAGGTAGTCGAGCTCACCGGACTTCCGGACCGTGGTGAGGCGCTCCGAGAGCCGGTGGGCGAGGTGGATGGGCAGCGGCATGAGGACGTCGGTGGAGTTGTCGGCATAGCCGAACATCAGTCCCTGGTCGCCCGCGCCGAGCGCCGAGCCCTCGTCCTCGAGGTCGTGGGTGCCGCTGCGGTGCTCGAGCGAGGTCGTCACTCCGGAGCTGATGTCGGCCGACTGCGAGCCGATCGACACCGACACACCGCACGAGTGCCCGTCGAAGCCCTTGTCCGAGGAGTCGTAGCCGATCCCGGTGATGACCTCGCGCACGAGGTTCGCGACGTCGGCGTAGCCGCTCGTCGTCACCTCGCCGGCGACGTGGACGAGGCCCGTGGTGACGAGGGTCTCGACGGCCACCCGGGCGTGCGGGTCCTGGGACAGGAGGGAGTCGAGGACGGCATCGCTGATCTGGTCGCAGATCTTGTCGGGATGGCCCTCGGTCACGGATTCGGACGTGAATTGGCGCAGCGCTGAAGAAGTCACGCCCCCATCCTAGCGATCGAGGACGGACACGAGTCCGGAGATGACCTTCTGCGACACCTCGGCCTTGGTGCCCGAGGCGCGGGCCACCTCGGTGACCGTGTCGCCGCTGCGGGCGTAGAGGATCACCGAGTTCGACTCGGTGCCGAAGGCCTGCCCGGCGGACACGTCGTTGAGGACGAGCAGGTCGCAGCCCTTGCGGAGCAGCTTGGCGCGGGCGAGCTGCTCGATCCCGGCGTCCGGGGACCCGGTCTCCGCGGCGAAGCCGACGATGAGCTGGCCGGGGGCGCGGGTCCGCACGAGGCCGGCGAGGATGTCGGGGTTCTGCACGAGCTCGAGCCGCAGGCCGGCGTCGCCTTCCTTCTTCATCTTGTGCGCGGCGACCTCGGCCGGCCGGTAGTCGGACACGGCGGCGCACATGATGACGACGTCGGAGTCCGGCTGGGCGGCCTCGGCCGCGGCCTGGAGCTCCGCGGTGGTCTCGACGTGCTCGACGGTCACGGTTCCGGGAAGCTCGGCGATCACCTCGGCGGCGACGTTGGCCGCGATGAGGCGCACGCGGGCGCCGGACCGGGCCGCGGCGGCGGCGAGCGCCGCGCCCTGCTTGCCCGAGGACCGGTTGCCGAGGAAGCGGACGGGGTCGAGCGGTTCCCGGGTGCCACCGGCGGTGACGAGCACGCTCCGGCCGGCGAGCGGGGTGCCGGACTCCTCGCCCGAGGCGCCCTCTACCGCGGTGCTCTCCTTGACCGAGGTGCTCTCAGCATGGATCGCCAGCGCAGCGGCGACGATGTCGCCGGGCTCGGGCAGGCGCCCGGGGCCGGAGTCGGCGCCGGTGAGGCGGCCGCTCGCGGGGTCGATGACGTGCATCCCGCGGGAACGCAGGGTGGAGACGTTGTCGACGGTCGCCGGGTTCTGCCACATCTCGGTGTGCATCGCCGGGGCCGCGACGACGGGCGCGGTGGTGGTGAGGACGGTGGCGGTGAGGAGGTCGTCGGCGATTCCGGCCCGCAGCCGGGCGAGCAGGTCCGCGGTCGCCGGGGCGATGACGACGAGCTCGGCGTCCTGGCCGATGCGCACGTGCTCGACCTCGTCGACGCGGGTGAACACGTCTGTCGCCACGGGCTGCCCGCTCAGGGCCTCCCAGGTGGCGGCGCCGACGAACTCGAGCGCGGCCCGGGTGGGGACGACCCGCACCGTATGACCGCGCTCCCTGAGCTCGCGCACGACATGGCAGGCCTTGTAGGCCGCGATGCCGCCGGCGACGCCGAGGACGATCCTCACTGCTCGGGGAGCTCCTCGACCGGCATGCTGAAGTCCTCGACGACCGGCGGGGCGAAGTCGGACTCGCGGGGCTCACGGATGAGGATCTTGCCCTCGTTGATCTCACGCAGCGCGATCGACAGGGGCTTCTCGTTGGGCTCGGGGGTCACCAGCGGGCCGACGTTCTCGAGCAGGCCCTCCTGGAGCTGCGCGTAGTACGCGTTGATCTGCCGGGCGCGGCGCGAGGCCTCGATGACGAGTTCGTACTTCGAATCGGTCACCGCCAGCAGATCGTCGATCGGCGGGTTGGTGATACCTTCGGGTTCTCCGGACACTCAGACTCCATTTGACTCGGGGCTGCCGACCGGTTCGGCGGAACCGTCGGCGGGGCTGTCGACCGACAGCCCCATCAATCCTACTAGGTCCTGCGCGGCAGCACGAACATCGTGGTTGACCACCGTGTGGTCGAACTCCGATTCGGCGGCGAGCTCGGCCTTCGCGGTCTCGAGCCGACGCGCCTGCTCCTCCGGGGTCTCGGTGCCGCGGCCGATGAGCCGGCGCACGAGCTCCGACCAGCTCGGCGGGGCGAGGAACACGAACCGCGCCTCGGGCAGCGCCTCCTTGACCTGGCGGGCCCCCTGCAGGTCGATCTCGAGCAGCGGGGCGTGCCCGCTCTCGAGTGCTTCCCGGACCGGCCCGGCCGGTGTGCCGTAGCGGTAGCGGCCGTGCACGGTCGCGTACTCGAGGAGCTCCCCGGCAGCGATCATCGCGTCGAACTCCTCCTCCGTCCGGAAGAGGTAGTGCACCCCGTCGACCTCGCCCGGACGGGCGGGCCGGGTGGTCGCCGAGACGGAGAACCAGACCTGTGGGAAGTGCTCGCGGATGTACGCGCTGACGGTGCCCTTGCCGACCGCGGTCGGCCCGGCGAGAACGGTGAGAGTGTTCACGAAGCTCCGAACTTCGCGAGCAGCGCGGCGCGCTGGTGGACCCCGAGGCCCTTGAGACGGCGGGAGGCGGCGATGCCGATCTCCTCCATCAGGGCGCTCGCGCGCCGGTCGCCGACGCCGGGCAGCGAGCGGAGCAGGTCGTGGACCTTCATCTTGCTCAGCGCCTCATCGGATCCGGCCCGGTCGAGCACGGCGGACAGCGTCGTCCGCCCCGCCTTGAGCTCGGTCTTGACCTCCGCGCGCGCCTGCCGCGCCTTGAACGCCTTGTCCAGGGCGGCCGCCCGCTGCTCCGGCGTCAATGGTTCGAGTGCCACGTCTACTCCTCGTCAAGAGAATGTTCCTTGCAGGGGAAGGTCTCCTCAGTCTAGACGCATCCGCTGCCGGAGCACATGGGTGATCTCGTCCATCGCTCCAGACAGGCCCGCCCGGTCCGGTCCGGCGGCGAGCACCGAGCGCGAGGCGCTGACGAGCACCCGGCCGGCGGTGAAGGAGTCGCCGAACACCGCCGCAAGATCGTCCGGTGTCCCGCCCTGCGCCCCGAAGCCGGGCGCGAGCACCGGGCAGGTGAGCTGTGCGGGGTCGATCCCAAGGGCCGGCATCGCGCCCCCGATCGTGGCGCCGATGACCACGCCGGCCCGCGGTGATCCGACCTCGGCGTTGAACTCCTCCACGCCGGCGATGACCTCCGCAGCGACCGGCCGACCGGCCGGGGTGAGAGCGTGCTGGACCTGCGGCCCGTCGGGGTTCGAGGTGAGCGCGAGGACGAACACCCCGGTCCCGCACTCCCGGGCCGCGTCGAGCGCGGGGGCGAGCGAGCCGAAGCCGAGGTAGGGCGAGAGCGTCACGGCGTCCGCGCACAGCGGCGAGGCCGGGTCCATGTACGCCTGGGCGTAGCCGGCCATCGTCGAGCCGATGTCCCCGCGCTTGATGTCGAGCACGCTGAGGAGGTCCGCGGCGCGCGCGGCGGCGAGCACCTCCTCGAGGACGGCCACACCGGCGGAGCCGAAGCGCTCGTAGAACGCCGACTGCGGCTTGACGAGGCCCACTCGACCGGCGGCGGCCTCGATGACGGCGAGCGAGAAGGTGCGGGCGCCGTCCGCGGTGTCCGGCAGACCCCAGTCGGCGAGCAGCCCGGCGTGCGGGTCGATGCCCACGCACAGGGCCGAGGTGCGCACGGCCGCAGGCCACGCGCGCCCGAAGTCCCGCGTGCCCGGCTCCGCGGTGACCGGCTCCCCCGGCTTCCGCTCGTTCATGCCCAGTCCTGCAGGGAGCGGACGTCGAACTTCTGCTGCTGCACCGACTCGATCGCGGTGACCGCGGCGGTGAACTCCGCGATCGTCGTGATGAGCGGGATCGAGGCGGATACGGCCGCGGCGCGGATCTCGTAGCCGTCGGCGCGCTCCTGCCGGCCGGAGGGGACGTTGACGACGAGGTCGATCCGCCGGTCGGCGATGTCATCGAGGATCGTCCGCTCCCCGTCTGCGGCCTCGAAGAACTTCGGCAGCCGGGTCGCGGTGATGCCGTAGCGGGCGAGAACCGCGGCGGTCCCGCCGGTCGCCACGACGGTGAAGCCGAGGTCGACGAGCTGCTTGACCGGCAGCACGATCGAGCGCTTCTCCCGGTCGGCCACGGACACGAACACCGTGCCCGAGGTGGGCAGGCCGGCGTCGGCGGCGAGCTCCGCCTTGGCGAAGGCGACGGGGAAGGTGCGGTCGATGCCCATGACCTCGCCGGTCGAGCGCATCTCGGGGCCGAGGATCGAGTCGACGATCGCGCCGTCGACGGTACGGAAGCGGCGGAACGGGAGCACCGCCTCCTTGACCGCGATCGGGTGATCGAGGTCGAGCCGGGAGCCGTCGCCGGCAGCGGCGAGCACCCCGCCGCGCAGGCTCTCGATGCTCCGGCCGACCGCGATGAGCGCGGCCGCCTTGGCGAGCGGGTGGCCCGTCGCCTTCGACACGAAGGGCACCGTGCGCGAGGCGCGCGGGTTGGCCTCGATGACGTAGAGGACGTCGGCGGCGATCGCGAACTGGATGTTGAGCAGTCCGCGCACCCCGGTGCCGCGGGCGATCGCGGCGGTCGCCTCACGGACCCGCTCGAGGACGTTCTCGCCGAGCGTGATCGAGGGCAGCACACAGGCGGAATCACCGGAGTGGATCCCGGCCTCCTCGATGTGCTCCATGATCCCGCCGACGTAGACCTCCTCGCCGTCGAACAGCGCGTCGACGTCGATCTCCACGGCGTCCTCGAGGAAGCGGTCGACGAGCACCGGGCGGTCGGCGGACACCTCGGTCGCGGTGGCCATGTAGTCGAACAGCTGGTCGGTGTCGTAGACGATCTGCATGCCGCGCCCGCCAAGCACGTAGGAGGGGCGGACGAGCACGGGGTAGCCGATCTCCGTGGCGATCCGCTGCGCCTCCTCGTTCGTCGTCGCGGTCCCGTGCTTGGGCGCGGTGAGCCCGGCGGCGGCGAGCACCCGGCCGAACTCGCCGCGGTCCTCGGCGAGGTCGATCGCCTCGGGCTGGGTGCCGAGCACCGGCACCCCGGCCTCCTTGAGGCGGTCGGCGAGGCCGAGCGGGGTCTGCCCGCCGAGCGTGCACACGACGCCGGCGACGGGCCCGGCGGCGAGCTCGGCGTGGTAGACCTCCATGACGTCCTCGAAGGTCAGCGGCTCGAAGTAGAGGCGGTCGGCGGTGTCGTAGTCGGTCGACACGGTCTCCGGGTTGCAGTTGACCATGATCGTCTCGTAGCCGGCCTCGGACAGCGCCATCGTGGCGTGGACGCACGAGTAGTCGAACTCGATGCCCTGCCCGATCCTGTTCGGCCCGGAGCCGAGGATGATCACGGCCTCGCGCTCGCGGGAGGACACCTCGGTCTCGAGGTCGTAGCTCGAGTAGTGGTACGGGGTGCGGGCGGCGAACTCGCCGGCGCAGGTGTCGACGGTCTTGAACACCGGGCGCAGGCCGAGCGCGTGCCGCAGACCGGTGACGACCTGCTCGTCGAGGTGGCGCAGGAGGCCGATCTGGACGTCGGAGAAGCCGTGGTCCTTGGCGAGCCGGAGCACCTCCGCGGTGAGCTCGGGGGCACCGGCGACGGCGGCCGCGACCTCGTTGATGAGGGCGATCTGGTCGAGGAACCACGGGTCGATGTCGCACGCCTCGTGCACCTCGGCGACGCTCATCCCGGAGTTGAGCGCCCGCTGCACCGTCGCGAGGCGATCCGCGGTGGGGTGGCCGAGCGCGGCGCGGACCTCGGTGCGGACGTCCGGATCCGCGAGGTCGAACCGCTCCGCGAACTCGAAGGCGGAGCCCTTCTGCTCGAGGGAGCGCATCGCCTTCTGCAGCGCGGTGGTGAAGTTCCGGCCGAGCGCCATCGCCTCCCCGACGGACTTCATCGTCGTGGTGAGCGTGGGGTCCGCGGCGGGGAACTTCTCGAACGCGAAGCGCGGGATCTTGACGACGACGTAGTCGAGGGCCGGCTCGAAGCACGCCGGGGTGACCTCGGTGATGTCGTTGGGGATCTCGTCGAGCGTGTAGCCCACCGCGAGCTTCGCGGCGATCTTGGCGATCGGGAAGCCGGTGGCCTTCGAGGCGAGCGCGGAGGAGCGCGACACGCGCGGGTTCATCTCGATGACGACGATGCGTCCGGTGTCGGGGTCGACGGCGTACTGGATATTGCAGCCGCCGGTGTCGACTCCGACCTCGCGGATGACGTCGATGCCGATGTCGCGCATCTTCTGGTACTCGACGTCGGTGAGCGTCATCGCCGGCGCCACGGTGATCGAGTCGCCGGTGTGCACGCCGACGGGGTCGACGTTCTCGATCGAGCAGATGACCACGACGTTGTCGTTGCGGTCGCGCATGAGCTCGAGCTCGTACTCCTTCCAGCCGAGGATGCTCTCCTCGAGGAGCACTTCGTGGGTGAGCGAGTCGCTCAGCCCGTCGCCGGCGATGCGGCGCAGGTCGGTCTCGTCGTAGGCCATGCCGGAGCCGAGCCCGCCCATGGTGAAGGACGGGCGCACGACCATCGGGTAGCCGAGCTGCTCGGCGGCGGCGAGGCAGTCGTCCATCGAGTGGGCGATGATCGAGCGCGCGACCTCCGCGCCGCAGCGCTCGACGACCTCCTTGAACTGCTGCCGGTCCTCGCCGCGCTGGATCGCGGCGACGTCGGCGCCGATGAGCTCGACGTCGTACTTCTCGAGGATCCCGGCCTCGTGGAGATTGATCGCGGCGTTGAGCGCGGTCTGCCCGCCGAGGGTGGGGAGGATCGCGTCCGGCTTCTCCTTGGCGATGATCGTCTCGATGACGCCGGGATCGATCGGCTCGACGTAGGTGGCGTCCGCGATCTCCGGGTCGGTCATGATCGTCGCCGGGTTGGAGTTGACGAGGATGACTCGCAGGCCCTCCTGCTTGAGCACACGGCAGGCCTGGGTGCCGGAGTAGTCGAACTCGCAGGCCTGGCCGATGACGATGGGGCCGGAGCCGATGACGAGAACGGACGACAGGTCTTCTCTGATGGGCACTTCGGGTTCTCCTTAGAGCGCGGCTGCGCGGGACTCGGTCATGAGGTCGACGAAGCGGTCGAACAGGCCGCGGGAGTCGTGGGGGCCGGCGGCGGACTCCGGGTGGAACTGCACCGAGAACGCCGGGGCGTCGAGGCAGCGCAGGCCCTCGACGACGTCGTCGTTGAGGCACACGTGGCTGACCTCGACCCGGCCGAAGGCGGCGTCCGCCGGGGCGTCGACGGGGCCGTCGAGCGGGGCGTCGACGGCGAAGCCGTGGTTCTGGGCGGTGATCTCCACCCGGCCGGAGGCGCGGTCGAGGACCGGCTGGTTCATGCCGCGGTGGCCGAACTTGAGCTTGTAGGTGTCGAAGCCGAGCGCGCGGCCGAGCAGCTGGTTGCCGAAGCAGATCCCGAACACCGGGACGCGCTCGGCGAGCAGCCGGCGCAGCACCGCGACCTGGTGGTCGGCGGTCGCCGGGTCCCCGGGCCCGTTGGAGAAGAACACGCCGTCGGCGCCGAGCTCCGCGATCCGCTCGTACGGGGTGGTCGCGGGCACGACGTGCACCTCGATGCCGCGGGCGGCGAGCTGCGCAGGGGTCTCGGACTTGATGCCGAGGTCGTAGGCGACGACGGTGAACCGCTTCTCCCCCTCCGCCGGGACGACGAGCTCGTCGTCCCGGGACACCTCGGAGGCGAGCTCGGAGCCGCTCATGCGAGGGGCGTCGGTCACGGCGGCGAGCAGCTCGGACACCGGGCGGGAGGCGGCCTCCCCGGAGAAGATGCCCATCCGCATCGCGCCGCGCTCGCGCAGGTGGAGAGTGAGCGCACGGGTGTCGACGCCGGAGATGCCGACGATCCCGAGCCGGGCCAGCCGCGCCTCGAGGTCCTCGGTGGCACGCCAGTTCGAGGAGATCCGCGAGGCATCGCGCACGACGTACCCGGCGACCCAGCAGCGCAGCGACTCGTCGTCGGCATCGTTGACGCCGGTGTTGCCGATGTGCGGTGCCGTCTGCACGACGATCTGCCGGTGGTAGGACGGGTCCGTGAGCGTCTCCTGGTACCCGGTCATGCCGGTGACGAACACCGCCTCGCCGATCGTCTCACCCTCCGCGCCGTAGGCCCGGCCGGTCAGGGTGCGGCCGTCCTCGAGCACGAGGACGGCGGGTGTGGTGGACAGCAGGTTCACGAATTCTCCCCGATGAGCTGGCGGATGTGGTCGATGGTGGGGGTGCGGTCGGCGGCGGTGCGGGTGCGGAACCCGGTGTCCACCGGTGTGTCGCCGAGGCGCCAGGTGATGACGATGAGCCCGTCCTTCTCGACGAACTTCCCGATCATCCCGCTCGCGGTGGTGATGCCGGTGATCGCGGCGGCGGGGATGAGGAGGTCGTCCACGCCGTCGCGGTCGATGATGACCCCGTCGTCGGCCACGGACAGGAACGCCGAGGTGCGCAGGCCGAGGTCGTGGGCGGCGACCCGTTCGAGCGGCTGCTCGGACAGGGTGGTCGCGACGTACATCCCGGCGACCGGTTCGGTGCGCACCGGCATCCCCTCGACCGGTCGCGGCGGGGCGGGGAACTGTGCCGACTGGAAGCGCTGCCGGGAGCGCCAGCCCCACCACACGAGGGCGAACAGGACGATGACGACGGCGACGACGATGAGGGCGGGGATCAGGCGATCCATGTTCCACCTCGTGCGATCGGGTGCGGGTCGGCGAGCGCGGAGCCGGCCACGACTCGGTGCCCGTAGAGGAAGGTGTCGACGATCCGGGTCGAGACGGTGAAGCCGGTGAACGGGTTGTTGCGGCCCATCGTGGCGTGCTCGGCGGGGTCGATGCGGACCTCCGCCTCCGGGTCGACGAGCACGAGGTTCGCCCCGCGCCCGGTCTCGATCCGGCCCTGTTCGGGCAGTCCGGAGATCTCCGCCGGGCGGGTGCTCATCACGCGGGCCACGTCGGCGAAGTCGAAGTCGAAGTCGCGCATCGCCTCGACGACGATCGCGAGCGCGGTCTCCATCCCCACCATGCCCATCGCGGCCGCCGTCCACTCGCAGCACTTGTGCTCGGAGGTGTGGGGGGCGTGGTCGGTGCCGACGACGTCGATGGTGCCGTCGGCGAGCCCGGCCCGCACGGCGTCGACGTCGGCCTGCGTGCGCAGCGGCGGGTTGACCTTGTAGAGCGGGTCGTAGGTGCGCACGAGCTCGTCGGTGAGCATGAGGTGGTGCGGGGTGACCTCGGCGGTGACGCGCACGCCGCGGGACTTGGCCCAGCGCACGAGCTCGACGCTGCCGGCGGTCGACAGGTGGCACACGTGGAGGCGGGAGCCGACGTGCTCGGCCAGCAGGATGTCGCGGGCGATGATCGCCTCCTCGGCGACGGCCGGCCAGCCGGGCAGCCCGAGCTCGGCGGACACCGCGCCCTCATTCATCTGCGCGCCCTCAGTGAGCCGGGGCTCCTGCGAGTGCTGGGCGATGATCCCGTCGAAGGTCTTGACGTACTCGAGCGCCCGGCGCATGAGCAGCGGGTCGGCGACGCACAGGCCGTCGTCGGAGAAGATCCGCACCCCGGCCGCGCTGCGGGCCATCGCTCCGAGCTCGGCGAGCTGGGTGCCCTGCTGGCCGGTGGTGACGGCGCCGATCGGCACGACCTCCGTCCAGCCGGCCTCGCGGCCGAGGTTCCACACCTGTTCGACGACGCCGGCGGTGTCGGCGACCGGGGCGGTGTTCGCCATCGCGTGGACGGCGGTGTAGCCGCCGCGGGCCGCGGACTGAGAGCCGGTGAGCACGGTCTCGGCGTCCTCCCGGCCGGGCTCGCGCAGATGGGTGTGGAGGTCGACGAGGCCGGGCAGCGCGACGAGGCCGCGGGCGTCGATGACGACGTCGGGGTCGCTGAGCGCGTCGACGAAGCGGCCGCCGGAGATCGCGAGGTCGCGCGGGCCGGCGCCGAGCACCGACGCCCCCTGGATGAGATACGAGGTCACGGTCGTCCTTCCGAATCGGTGCCGATGAGGAGTCTGTAGAGGGCCGCCATGCGCACGGCGACGCCGTTCTCGACCTGGTCGAGGATGACGGCGCGCGGGGAGTCCGCGGCGGCGGCGCTGATCTCGAACCCCCGGTTCATCGGTCCCGGGTGCATGATCGCGGTGTGCTCGGGCAGGGCGCGCCAGCGCTGCTCGGTGAGCCCCCACAGGCGCGTGTACTCCCGCGGGTTGGGGAAGAAGGACTGGTGCATCCGCTCGAGCTGGACACGGAGCATCATCACCGCGTCGAAGCTGTGGGCGGCGAGCGCCTCGTCGAGGTCGTAGAACACCTCGGCCGGCCACGCGTCGACGCCCCACGGCATGAGGGTGGGCGGGCCGACGAGCACGACGCGGGCGCCGAGCGCGGTGAGCAGGTGGACGTTCGAGCGGGCGACGCGGGAGTGGAGGACATCGCCGACGATCGCGACG
This sequence comes from Brevibacterium pityocampae, assembly GCF_039541555.1. NCBI lineage: Bacteria > Bacillati > Actinomycetota > Actinomycetes > Micrococcales > Brevibacteriaceae > Brevibacterium > Brevibacterium pityocampae. Next base: position 14,277 of record NZ_BAABGL010000018.1, read on the forward strand.
GTGGCCCCGGACAGGTCGCGTCCGCGGGCGCCCTCGGCGGGCCCGGAGGCCGGGGCCCCGGCGAGCACGCGGCGCAGGGTGAAGGCGTCGAGGAGCGCCTGGGTGGGGTGCTCGTGGGTGCCGTCGCCCGCGTTGAGGATCGGCACGTCGATCCAGCCGGAGGTCGCCATCCGCTGCGGGGTGCCGGAGCCGCCGTGGCGCACGACGACGGCATCGGCGCCCATCGCCGACAGCGTCTGGATGGTGTCCTGCAGGCTCTCGCCCTTGGACACGCTCGAGCCCTTGGCGGAGAAGTTGATGACGTCGGCGGACAGGCGCTTGGCGGCGGCCTCGAAGGACAGCCGGGTGCGGGTCGAGTCCTCGAAGAAGAGGTTGACGACGGTGCGGCCGCGCAGCACGGGGATCTTCTTGACCTCGCGCTCGGCGACCTGGGTCATCTCCTCGGCGACGTCGAGGAGGTCGACGGCGTCGTCGTGGGCGAGGTCGGCGGTGGACAGCAGGTGGCGCATCACTCCTCCTCTGCCGAGGAGATGGTGACCGCGTCCTCGCCGTCGATCTCCGCCACGCTCACCGACACGCGCTCGTCGACGGCGGTCGGGAGGTTCTTGCCGACGTGGTCGGCACGGATCGGGAGGCTCCGGTGGCCGCGATCGACGAGGACCGCGAGCCGCACCGCGGACGGGCGACCGAGGTCGGCGAGCGCGTCGAGCGCCGCCCGGATGGTGCGCCCGGAGAACAGCACGTCGTCGACGAGGACGACGGTGCGGCCGTCGACCCCGGCGGCCGGGATGCGGGTGGGGGCGGGCGAGCGGAGACGGCGCGTGCGCAGATCGTCGCGGTACATCGTGATGTCGAGGCTGCCGGTGATCGCGGCGGCATCGGTGCCGGGTTCGATCGCGGCGATCTTCTCCGCCAGCCGGACGGCGAGCGGGACGCCGCGGGACGGGATGCCGAGGACGACGAGGTCGTCAGCACCCTTGTTGCTCTCGAGGACCTCGTGGGCGATGCGCGATATCGCCCGCGAGATCTCCGCTGCGTCGAGGACGGTGCGGTTCTTCACAGGTTCCCCTTCTCCGCCTCACGGGACGGTGGTTAAAGGAGCGGTACGGTCCTCGCACCAGCATACTCGCTCGCCCCCGCCGACTGCGCGCGGACCCGGTGCGACGCAGGTCACGTGACGTAGGCTGGGCAGATCCGACGGCGAAGGAGCTCACGATGGACGCACCCGGGATCAGCACCGGCAGGCACACGACGCAGCGGCACTCGAGCGCGTACCTCGCCGCCGGCGACCCGGACGACCCGGTGCTCCTGCTCGTCCACGGCTGGCCCGAGCACGCCCGCAGCTGGGCCGGCGTGATGGAGCCGCTCGCCGCGGCCGGCTACCGGGTGATCGCCCCGGACATGCGCGGCTACGGGGCCTCGACGGTGCACCCGGATCCGAGCGACTACTCGATCGAGGAGGGGGTCGCGGACATGATCGAGCTCCTCGATCACCTGGGCGCGGCACCGGGGACGGCCACCGTCGTCGGCCACGACTACGGGGCACCGGTGGCGTGGAACCTCGCCACCCACCATCCGGACCGGCTCGCCGGTGTGGTCGGGGTGTGCGTGCCGCACACGCCGCCGGGCACCTCGCTCGCCGATCACGTCGACCGCCGCCTCTACCCGGTCGAGGACTACCCGCTGGGCCAGTGGGACTACCTCGTGGCCCACGCCCGGATGCCCGAGCGGCTCGCCGCGGAGTTCGACGCGGACGTCCCCGGGCTGCTCGCCTCGATCATGCGCGCGGGCAGCCCGCGGGCACTCGAGCGGCCGGCGCCGAATGCGAGCGTGCGCGCCCGCGGCGGCTGGTTCCCCGACGGACCGCCGCGCCACGACCCGGACCCGCGGGTGCTCGACGACGCGGCCTTCGCGGCCCTCGTCGCCGATCTCGAGCGCACGGGCTTCGCCGCGGCAAACTCCTGGTACCGCAACAACCGGGAGAACGACGCCTATGCTGCCCGCGCGGTGACCGGCGGGCGGATCGCCGTGCCGGCGCTCTTCGTCCACGCGCGCTGGGACGCGGTGTGCGCCACGCTCACGACGACGGCGGCCGATCCCATGCGCGCGGCGTGCGACGACCTCACCGAGGAGATCGTCGACGCCGGGCACTGGGTGGCGCAGGAGCAGCCGGAGGCGCTCGTCGCCGCGCTGCGCGGCTGGCTCAGTCGAGGGTCGGCTTGACCGAGCGGATCCGGTCGAGCACGCCGTTGATGAACTTCGGCGACTCGTCGGTGGAGAACTTCCGGGCGAGGTCGACGACCTCGGAGATCGCCACGGGGTCGTCGACCTCGTCGTTGAACAGCATCTCCCACACCGCGATCCGCAGCAGCGCCCGGTCGACGGCAGGCATCCGCTCGAGCGACCAGCCGCGCGCATAGGTCTGCACGAGCTCGTCGATCTGCTCCCGGTGCGCCACCACGCCGTCGACGATCTCGACGGCGTAGGGCTTCATCGGGTACTCGGGGTCGCCGGAGCGCAGGCGCACCACCTCGGCCTCGGGCAGCGCACGCTGCTCGGCCTCGAAGAGCAGCTCGAGGGCACGCCGCCGGGCGCGCGTGCGGGCGCTCACTCCTTGACGCGACCGAGGTAGTCGCCGGACCGGGTGTCGACCTTGACCTTGACGCCCTCCTCGAGGAACAGCGGCACCTGGATCTCGTAGCCGGTCTCGAGCGTCGCGGGCTTCGAGCCGCCGGTCGAGCGGTCGCCCTGGAGTCCGGGCTCGGTGTGGGTGATGGTGAGCTCGACGCTCGCGGGCAGCTCGACGTAGAGCGGGGTGCCCTCGTGGAAGGCGATCTGCAGCTTCTGGTTCTCGAGCATGAAGTTCGCGGCGTCGCCGACGAGCTCGGGACCGATCGACACCTGGTCGTAGTCCTTGGCGTCCATGAACACGTAGTCCGTGCCGTCGTGGTAGAGGTACTCCATGTCGCGGCGGTCGACGGTCGCGGTCTCCACCTTGGTGCCGGCGTTGAAGGTCTTGTCGATGATCTTGCCGCTGAGCACGTTCTTCATCTTCGTCCGCACGAACGCGGGGCCCTTGCCCGGCTTGACGTGCTGGAACTCGAGCACCTGCCACAGCTGGCTGTCGATGGACAGCACCATGCCGTTCTTGAGGTCGTTGGTCGTTGCCACGTGGTTTCCTTCGCCGTTGGGAGTGTGCGAGCGCCGGTCCGACGCACCGGGGACAGATTCTAGCAAGCCGGGCCGCCGGCGTGCGCCGGATCCCGGCCGCGCGCCCGCGCCCGTGCCTCACAGCAGGGTGCGGGTCGGGGCCTCGACACCGATCTCCTGGTAGGCGGTGTGGAGGAGACTCGTGTCGGGTCCTTCGAGGACCGTGGGGCGGCCGATCGCCTCGAGCACGATGAACCGCATGAGCGAGCCGCGCGCCTTCTTGTCCCGCCGCATCGCGTCGAGCAGCTGCGGCCACTTGTCGCCGCGGTAGCCCACCGGCAGCCCGAGGTGCTCGAGCACGGAGCGGTGCCGGTCGACGACGACCTCCGGGAGGTTCTTCGTCAGCGCGGAGAGTTCGGCGGCGAACATCATGCCCGCGGCGACGGCCGCGCCGTGACGCCACTGGTAGCGCTCGGTGAGCTCGATCGCGTGGCCGAGGGTGTGCCCGTAGTTGAGGATCTCGCGGCGCCCGGACTCGCCGAAATCCTCGCTCACCACCTCGGCCTTGACGCGGATCGAGCGCTCGACGATCTCCCGCAGCACCGGGGAGGAGTGGTCGGCCAGCGCCTCCCGCGCGGTGCCCTCGATGAGCTCGAGGATCCGCTCGTCGGCGATGAATCCGCATTTGACGGCTTCCGCGAGGCCGGTGAACAGCTCGTTGTCCGGCAGCGTGGCGAGCGTGTCGGTGTCGACGAGGACGCCGGCCGGGGCGTGGAAGGCGCCGACGAGGTTCTTGCCCTCGGCGGTGTTGATCCCGGTCTTGCCGCCGATCGCGGCATCGACCATGCCGAGCACCGTGGTGGGGATGGTGACGAAGCGGATGCCGCGCAGCCAGGTCGCGGCGACGAAGCCGGCGAGATCGGTGACCGCTCCCCCGCCCACGCCGACGATCGCATCGGAGCGGGTGAAGTCGCTGCGCCCGAGGATCTGCCAGCAGAATGCGGCGACCTGGACGTGCTTTGCCTCCTCGGCGTCGGGGATCTCCGCGGACACCGCCTCGTAGCCGGCGGCGGCGAGGTCCTCGCGCACGGCCTCACCGGTGGTGCGCAGCGCGCGCGGGTGGACGACGAGCACTTTCGCGGCGCGCGGGCCGATGAGCTCGGGGAGGTGCCCGAGCAGGCCGGAGCCCACGAGCACCGGGTAGTCCCCTCCGGCGCTCACGTCGATGCGGGTGGTGGGGGTCATGGTCTCCTGCTTTCGTTCGGTGGGGGCGCGGGCCCGTCCCCGGCACAGGGCGGGGGGTCGGCTTCGGGGTGGGCGGCGGCGAACCGGGCGTACTCCTCGGCGCGCTCGAGCCCGGTGAGGAGGTCGACGATCCGGTTGACGACGGTCGACGGGGGGCCGCTCGTCGCCGACACGGTGAGCGTCGCGACGCCGCGGTAGAGCGGGGCGCGCTCGGCGAGCAGGGCCTCCCAGCGTCGCACGGGATCCTCGTCGCCGGCGAGCAGCGGACGCTGGGAGCCGTGGAGGCGGGCGGCGGCGGTCGCGGTGTCGATCTCGATGCTCACCACCCGGATGGCCGGGTGGAGGAGCTGGGCACGGGTGCCGGGGTTGAGGATCGCCCCGCCGCCGAGCGACACCACCCCGGGGCGGTCGAGGAGGCGGCGCAGGCAGCGGCGGACGACTTCGCGCTCGATCTCCCGGAAGCGCGCCTCGCCGCGTTCGGCGAAGATCTCCGGGATCGGCCCGTGGCGGGAGGTGATCTCCGCGTCGGTGTCCGTCATCGGCAGCCCGAGGCGGTCGCCGAGCAGCCGCCCGATCGTCGACTTCCCCGCCGCCGGGGGTCCGACGAGCGCGATCCGGGACTCCGCGGCCGGGACCGGGCGCAGGGGCGGGACCGGTCGCGGCAGCGGCTGCTCGGAGGCGGTCATCGGCCGGAGCGCAGCGCCGCCGGGATCGCCTCGAGGTAGGACTGGAGATTGCGCCGCGTCTCCGCCACGGAGTCGCCGCCGAACTTCTCGATCGCGGCCTCAGCGACGACGAGCGCGACCATCGCCTCGGCGACGACCCCGGCGGCCGGGACCGCGCACACGTCGGAGCGCTGGTGGTGGGCCTTGGCGGGCTCCCCGGTGCTCACGTCGATCGTCGCGAGCGCGCGCGGGACGGTGGCGATGGGCTTCATCGCCGCGCGCACGCGCAGCGGCTCACCGGTGGACATCCCGCCCTCAGTGCCGCCGGCCCGGTTCGTCGCCCGGGTCACTGCGGCGTCGGCGCGGACGATCTCGTCGTGGGCCGCGGAGCCCCGGCGGGCCGCGGTCCGGAAGCCGTCGCCGACCTCGACGCCCTTGATCGCCTGGATGCCCATGAGCGCGGCGGCGAGGCGGCCGTCGAGCCGACGGTCCCAGTGGACGTGGGAGCCGAGGCCCGGCGGCACGTTCTCGACGAGGACCTCGACGACGCCGCCGAGGGTGTCCCCGGACTTCTTCGCGTCGTCGACCTCGGCGACCATCCGGGCCGACAGCTCCGGGTCGAAGCAGCGCAGCGGGTCGGCGTCGAGCGCGGAGACGTCGGCGGCCGTGGGCAGCGGCTCCTCGCCGGTGCCGGTGACCGGGCCGATCGCGACGGTGTGGGACACGAGCCCGATGCCGAGCTCGCGGAGGAAGTTCGCGGCGACGGCGCCGAGCGCGACCCGCATCGCGGTCTCCCGGGCGGAGGCGCGCTCGAGGATCGGCCGCGCCTCGTCCCAGTCGTACTTCTGCATCCCGACGAGGTCGGCGTGGCCGGGCCGGGGGCGGGTGAGCGGGGCGTTGCGCGCCTGCTCGGCGAGCACCTCCGGCGGCACCGGGTCCGCGCTCATCACCGTCTCCCACTTGGGCCATTCGGTGTTGCCGACCTCGATCGCGATGGGCGAGCCGAGCGACTGACCGTGGCGCACGCCGCCGAGCAGCCGCACCTCGTCGGCCTCGAACTTCATCCGGGCACCGCGGCCGTAGCCGAGCCGGCGGCGCGCGAGAGCGGCGGCGATGTCGTCACGGGTGACGGGGACGTGGGAGGGCAGTCCCTCGAGGATGCCGACGAGGGCCTCGCCGTGGGACTCGCCTGCTGTAAGCCATCTCAACATTCTCCCGAGTCTACAAAAGCAGCGGGCCGAGGATCACGGCCGTCCACGTGCCGATCAGCATGTGCGGCCCGAAGGCGATCGCGTCGCCCCACCGCTTCCGGCGGGTGCCGGTGAGCCACAGCACGTGGACGAGTGCGGAGAGGTTCATCACGACGAGCGCGACGAGCGGGCCGGCCGGGCTCAGCGCCCCGGGCAGCATGCCGACGACGACGGCGAGCTTGACGTCGCCGCCGCCCATCCCCGTCCGCCGCATCCGCAGGGCCAGCACGGCCAGGAGGAGGAAGAAGAGGAGGACGACGAGCCCGCTGATGAGGCCCTCGACCGCGGGGGTCGCCGCGCCGGCCCAGGTGCCCGGCAGCCCGGTCGGCTCGCGGGTGACGCCGATGACGATGGAGACGAGGTAGAGGAGGAGGGAGGCGAAGGTGATCGGCAGGACGATCCGGTTGGGCAGGCGACGGATCGAGGAGTCGATCCAGAACAGCCAGCCGGTCGCGCCCGCGAACAGGCCGAGGGCGAGCAGGATCGGGGCGTCGGCGACGGTGCGGGACAGGTAGGCCGGTACGATGAAGGCCGCGAGCCAGGCGATGACGGCGCCGCTCGAGGTGAGGACGGCGGTGACGAGTCCGCTCGGCGTGGAGTCCCGATCCACCCCGCGGAGCAGCCGCAGGCCGGCCTCGTCGTCGATGAGGCGAGCGAAGCGCAGTCGGATCCAGGTGCTCACCGCGAGCGCGGTGAGGACGGTGAGGCTCAGGCTGGCGACGAGTGAGAGCGGCTCGGGCACGCTTCCTCCATTCCGGTTCGGGGCGGTCGGGCGGGCGGGCGCTCAGGCACCGACGGCACGGGGCAGGGTGTCGAGCATGGCGGCGACGAGCCGTGCCCGGTGCTCCGGCGTGTCGAGGTCGCAGCCCGCGGCGGCGGTGAAGCCGAGGAACTGCTCGACGGCCTGGTGGACGAGCATGCGGGTGCCGGGCACCGCGGTCCCGCCGCGTGCGGTGAACTCCGCCAGGAGGTCGGGTTCCGCGCGCGCATAGGCGACGTCGAGGAGCGCCGCGGGCTGTGCGAACCGCTCGGGCCAGGCGAGGCGGACACCGGCCAGCGCCCCGGCGGGCAGGGTCGACACGGTGATGTCGGCCTCCCCGGGCCGCCAGTCGGCGAGCAGGCCCACGGATGCCTCGATGCCGAGCTCCTCGGCGAGGGCGTGCACGGCGGCGGCACGGGCCGGGGTGCGGACGGAGAACTCGATGGACTCCGCGCCGAGCTCGGCCAGCGCGGCGGTCGCCGAGGCGGCGGTCGCCCCGCCGCCGAGCACCGCGGCGCGCAGCGGGCGCGGGCCGGCAGTGCCGACGCCGGCCGCGCGGAGTGCGCGCACGATGCCGGCCACGTCGGTGTTCGTCACGCGCACGGAGCCGTCGGGGAGCCGGGTGAGCGTGTTGCCGGCCCCGGTGCGCGCGGCGACGGAGTCGATCTCCCAGCCGCGTGCGGCCGCGAGCTCGAGCAGCGCGTGCTTGAGCGGCATGGTGAGGGAGAACCCGCGGTGCTCGGGGTGGGTGTCGAGGAAGTCGGCGAGGCCGGCCTCGTCCACCTCGCAGCGGTCGTAGACGCAGCCGCTGAGGCCGAGCGCGGCGTAGCCCGCCCGGTGGAGCACCGGGGAGAGCGAATGGTCGATCGGCGAGCCGAGCACGGCCGCCCGCATCCGCGGCCGCGAGCCCGGCGCGACCGCCGCGTCAGCCGTCATCGCGATTGCGCAGCCATTCGCGGTACTTCTCGACGTTGCGCTGGTGCTCGGAGTAGGTCTCGGCGAACTCCGTCTCCCCGGTGTCGGGGTTCGTCGCGACGAAGTACTGCCAGTCGCCGTCGGCGGGGTTCTGGGCGGCACCGACGGCACTGCGGCTGGGCGAGTTGATGGGGCCCGGGGGCAGGCCGGGGTGCTTGTACGTGTTGTACGGGTCGTCGCTCTCCCGCTCCTCGGCGGTGGTGCTCGCGTCGTTCCGGGTGCCGAAGATGTAGTGGACGGTGGCGTCGGACTGGAGCAGGCCGTTCGTCTGCGAGGTGTCGCTGATCCGGTTGAGGAACACGCGGGCGACCTGCCGACGCACCTCCTCGTCGCCGGGCGCCTCGATCTCGACGAGGCTGGCGAGTGTGAACACCTCGTTGACGTCCTCGAGCGGGATGTCGAGCTCCTCGATCTCGGTCTTCGTGCGATCGACCATCTCCTGCACCATCTCCTCCGGGGTCATCCCGGGCCGGATGTCGTAGGTGGCGGGATAGAGATAGCCCTCGAGGCTCGGGGTGTCGACGTCGAGCCCGTAGTCTCCGGGGGTCTTGTCCTTCAGCGACTTGACGACCTCGTCCTCGCTCATCCCGGACTCGATCATCCGTGCCTCGATCTGGCTGAGCCGGAAGCCCTCGGGGACCGCGATCGTCTGCAGCGCCTCCGGGTTGACGATCGCCTCGACGGCGGCGGCGGCGCTCATCTGCTTGCGGAGGCTGAGGTCGCCGGCCTGGATCGTGACCTCGCGGCGCTCGATCTCATCGAGGAAGGGGCGGGCGGACTTGATGACGTCCTCCTGCACGAGCTGGTTGGCGACCTGCGTGGCCGAGGAGCCGGGCAGCACGGTGACGACGACGGCCTCGCCGCCCTCGCCCTCGTAGTCGCCGGAGTCTCCGAAGATCTCGCTCACGACCGAGCCGGCGGTGGTGAAGGCCGCGAATCCGCCGATGCCGATGACGAGGACGGCGACGAGCGCGAAGATCGTGGTCCGTCGACGGCGCAGCATGCGCCGCCTGGCCTTCTCCCGGCGCTCGGTCCGGCTCAGGCCGTCGTCGCTGGTGATCTCATCCATCTCGGTCATGCGGGGGCCTCCGGTGCCGGGTGCAGGAGCGTGCCGGCCGGCACGCCCGTGCTCTTCTCCTGGTCCACTGCGCTCTGCAGGATGACCACCGCGGCGACGGCGTCGACGATCTCGCGCCGCTTCCGGGCGCTCCGCCCCACCGCCTGCAGCACGGTGTGGGCCTCGGTGGTGCTGAAGCGCTCGTCGACGAGCCGCACCGGCAGTCCGGTCACACCGGCGATCTGCTCGGTGAAGGCCAGGGCGGCGTCCGCCGAGGCGCGTGCGGTGCCGTCGAGGGAGCGCGGCTGCCCGGCGACGAGCTCGATCGGCTCGACCTCGGCGACGAGCGCGGCGATCCGCCGCAGCGCGGCGGCGTCTCCGTCGCGCCGGTACACGGTGTCGAGCGGGGTCGCGAGGATGCCGTCGGGGTCGCACTGGGCGATTCCGACGCGCACGCTGCCGACGTCGATCCCGAGCCGGCGGCCGCGGCGGAATGCCATCAGCTCGTCTCCAGGGCGCGCGCCACCGCGCTCATCGCCGCCTCGGCGCGGCTCGCGTCGCTGCCGCCGCCCTGCGCGAGGTCGGGCTTGCCGCCGCCTCCCCCGCCGAGCTCGGCACAGGCCGCCTTGACGAGGTCGCCGGCCCGCAGCCCGGTGGCCTGGGCGGCGTCGTTGACGGCGACGACGACGGCGGGCTTCCCGCCCGCCACGCCGATCGCCGCGACGACCCCGGCCTCCGAGCCCATCCGGTTGCGGACGTCGAGGACGAAGGAGCGGACGTCGCCGGCGCCGGACACGTCGCCGAGCACGGTCCCGGAGAAGGTCACCGCTCCCACCCGACGGGCGGAGTCGAGCGCGGCCTGTGCCGCGCCGAGCACCTTCTCCTGGTTGAGGGCGGCGATCGTGCGCTCGGCGTCCTTGATCCGCGCGAGCAGGTTCGCGACGCGCTCGGGGACGTCCGCGCCGGGGACCTTGAGGAGGTCGGACAGCGACTGGAGGATCGTGCGCTCCTTGGCGAGCTCCCGGAACGCCGAGAGCCCCACCGAGGCTTCGATCCGGCGGGTGCCGGAGCCCACCGAGGCCTCCGAGATCACGGAGATCGGGCCGATCTCCGTGGTCCGGGCCACGTGGGTGCCGCCGCACAGCTCGCGCGAGAACGGGCCGCCGATGTCGACGACGCGGACCACGGAGGGGTACTTCTCGCCGAACAGCGCGAGCGCTCCGGAGGCCTTCGCGTCCTCGAAGGGCAGGTGCTCGTAGCTCACCTCGAGGTTGTCGCGGACCGCGATGTTCGCCGCGTCCTCGATCTCCGCGCGGGCAGCCGTGCTCGGCGCCTCGGGGAACGAGTAGTCGAAGCGCATGTAGCCGGGCTGGTTGAGGGATCCGGCCTGCACGGCGTTGGAGCCGAGGATCTCGCGCAGCGCTGCGTGCACGAGGTGCGTGGCCGAATGCGCCTGGGCGGCGGCGAAGCGGTGGCCGCCGTCGACTTCGGCATGGACGTCGCGCCCCACTGCGATCTCCCCGTCGAGCACCTCGATCCGGTGCGCGGGCAGACCCTTGAGCGTGTTCTGCACGTCGAGGACGCGGGCGGTGAAGCCGTCGCCGCGGATGATCCCGGTGTCGGCCTTCTGCCCGCCGGACTCGGCGTAGAACGGGCTGACATCGAGGACGAGGTCGACGGTCTGCCCCGCAGTCACGACGTCGACGGCCTCACCATCGGCCACGAGGCCGCGGATCCGGGAGTCGGTGGTGAGCGTGTCGTAGCCGACGAACTCGGTGGGGCCGGACTCGAGGAGCGCGGAGTAGGCGGAGAGATCGGCCTGCAGTCCGCCCTTCTTCGCCTTGGCGTCCTCCTTGGCGCGGCGGCGCTGCTCGGCCATGAGGGCGGTGAAGCCCTCCTCGTCGACGGTCACGCCCTGCTCGGCGGCCATCTCGAGCGTCATGTCGATGGGGAAGCCGTGGGTGTCGTGGAGCGCGAAGGCGACGTCGCCGCCGATCGTGCCGCCGGAGCCGACCTTCTCCACCGCCGTGGTGAGCAGCTGGGTGCCGGAGTCGAGCGTGCGGCGGAACGCGGTCTCCTCCGCGTAGGCGATGCGTGAGATCCGGTCGAAGTCGGTGGCGAGCTCCGGGTACGACTCCGCCATCGCGTCCTTGGACACCGGCAGCAGGTGCGGGAGCACGGGTTCGCTCACGCCGAGCAGGTGCATGGCGCGCACGGCGCGGCGCAGCAGGCGGCGCAGGATGTAGCCGCGCCCCTCGTTGCCCGGGCGCACGCCGTCGCCGATGATGATGAGGGCGGAGCGCACGTGGTCGGCGACGACGCGCATCCGCACGTCGTCGGCGTGGTCGGCCCCGTACTCCCGGTTCGACAGGGCGCTCGCGGCGGCGATCACGGGGAACACCTCGTCGATCTCGTACATGTTCTCCACGCCCTGCTTGAGGAACGCGACGCGCTCGAGCCCCATGCCGGTGTCGATGTTCTTCGCCGGCAGCTCGCCGGCGATGTCGAAGTCGACCTTCGAGCGCACCGCGGACAGCGCGAACTCCATGAACACGAGGTTCCAGATCTCGATGTAGCGGTCCTCGTCGGCGACCGGCCCGCCCTCGACGCCGTAGTCGGGCCCGCGGTCGTAGTAGATCTCGGAGCAGTACCCGCCGGGGCCGGGCTGTCCGGTGTGCCAGAAGTTGTCCTCGTTGCCGCGGGTCTGGATCCGCTCGGCCGGGATCGAGGTGTTCGCCAGCCACAGGTCGATGGTCTCCGTGTCGTCGCGGTGGACGGTCGCCCACAGGCGGTCCGGGTCGAAGCCGAGCCCGCCGTCGGCCTCCGGCCTGGTGAGGAGCTCCCACGCGAACCGGATGGCGCCCTCCTTGAAGTAGTCGCCGAAGGAGAAGTTGCCGTTCATCTGGAAGAAGGTGCCGTGCCGGGTGGTCTGGCCGACCTCCTCGATGTCCTGGGTGCGCACGCACTTCTGCACGCTCGTGGCGCGCGCGAAGGGAGCGGGTTCGCGACCGGACAGGTACGGGATGAACTGCACCATCCCGGCGATGTTGAACAGGATCGACGGGTCCGAGCTGATGACGGAGGCCGAGGGCACCACGGCGTGGTCCTGGGCCTCGAAGTATGCCAGCCAGCGTCGTCTGATCTCTGCCGTCTTCATTCCTGACCTTTCGTCCCGCGCGGCGGGCTCATCGGGTGACCGCCGGAGGTGTCGGCGGGCGGTGCGCATCCTGGGCAAGTCTAGTGGATGAGGCGGGCGGATGAATGGCGACTGCCCGGCTCCGCAATGGGAGCCGGGCAGTGCGAATGATGGGCGCGGGTGCGCTCACCGGTGGTGCTGGTGCGTGCCGATCAGCGCGAGTAGTGCTCGACGACGAGCTGCACGTCGCAGGTCACGGGAACCTCGTCGCGCTTGGGGCGACGCAGGAGGGTGGCCTGCAGCGCCTCGAGGTCGACCTTGAGGTAGCCGGGCACGGCCGGGAGCACGTCGCGGTGCGCGCCGGCGGCGGAGACCTGGAACGGATCCATCTGCGCGGACTTCTCGTGGACGTGGATCATCTGGCCCTCCTTGACACGGAAGGACGGACGATCGACGCGCTGGCCGTCGACGCAGATGTGGCGGTGGACGACGAACTGGCGGGCCTGCGCGATGGTCCGGGCGAAGCCGGCGCGCAGCACGAGGGCGTCGAGTCGCATCTCGAGGAGCTCGACGAAGTTCTCACCGGTCAGACCCGGGAGGCGGCGCGCCTCCTTGTAGGTCTTGAGCATCTGCGCCTCGCGGATGTTGTACTGCGCGCGGAGGCGCTGCTTCTCCTTGAGGCGGACCGAGTAGTCGCTGTCGTTGCGGCGACGGGCACGGCCGTGCTCGCCCGGCGGGTAAGGGCGGCGCTCGAAGTACTTCTCGGCCTTCGGGGTGAGCGGGAGGCCGAGGGCGCGCGACAGGCGGACCTGACGGCGATCGCGTGCGGGTGCGGACATGTGTGGGTGACCTTTCGGTTCGCATCGTGTGCTCCGGGCGGGTCCTGCGCACACGATGCGCACGGGGGCTCGACCGGTTCCGGAGCCGCTGTTTCCCGGGCTGGGAAAGAGGGCGACCGGAGCGAGCACTCCGGAGCCGACCGCCTTCAGGGTGCAGGCACAGCAATCGATCATACTAGTCCGGTGGCGCCGCTGCCGTCCAATCGGCGGCGTCACCGGGCCACCCGAGGACTCAGACGGTGAGCGGGCGGAGCTCGCCGAGCACCTCGTTGAGCGCCTCGGTGCTCGAGGGGTGGGTCCAGATCCCGTCGCGCAGCGCATCGACGGTGACGTGCGCGCGCATCGCGAGCGCGAGGAGATTGATGACCTCCTGCGAGTCGACGCACCACACGGTCGCTCCGAGCAGCTCCCGGGTATCGGGGTCGGCGACGAACTTGATCATGCCGGTGGGGTTGCCGAGGATCTTGGGCCGCGGCATCGCCGCGATCTGCGCCACCGGTTTCGCGGCGACGAGGACGCCGCGTCCCTCGGCACGCGCCTGCTGCTCGTTGATGCCGACCCGGGACAGGGGCGGGGTGAGGAACATCGTGTTCGGCACGGCCGCCCGGTCGCTGCGGCGGCGGGTCCCGTCGCCGGTGAGCTGGCCGGCGACGATCCGGTGGTCGTCGAGGGAGACGTAGGTGAACTGGGGCCCTCCGTTGATGTCCCCGACGGCGAAGATGTGCTCGGCGGAGGTGCGCAGCGTGTCGTCGACACGGACGAATCCGCGCTCGTCGACCTCGACGCCGGCCCGCCCGAGGCCGAGCCCGGCCGTCGTGGCGCTGCGCCCGACGGCGAGCAGCACCGCCTCGGCCTCGACTGCGTGGCCGTCCTCGGTGCGGACGAGGGTCACGCCGGCGGCTTCGAGGTGCTCGGTGACACCGGCGGCGATGTCATCGTCCTCCCTGGGCAGGATCCGTTCCCCCGGATCGATGACGGTGACCTCCGAGCCGAAACCGGCGAACATGTCGGCGAACTCGAGCCCGATGTAGCCGCCCCCGACGATCGCGAGGCGCTCGGGGAAGGGGCTGGCGTGCTGGATCGTCGTCGAGTCGTGGACGCGGGGAGAGTCCGCGCCGGGGATCGGGGGCCCGGCGGGCACCGTGCCGGTGTTGATCACGATGGTGTCCGCGGTGATGCGCAGCCGGTCCTCGCCCTGGGTCACCTCGACGGTGTGCGGGTCGAGGAATGCCGCCTTCCCCATGACGATCACGGCGTCCGGGGCCTCCTCGACGAGCTCCCGGTTGCGGGTGTTGAGCTTGCCGATGAGCGCGTCACGCGCCTCCACGGAGGTGGTGAACCACTCCGCCGGCGGTGTCGCCTCGGGCTTCACCGCCGCCTGGTGGATGAGCGTCTTCGTCGGCACGCACGCGACGTTGATGCACGTGCCGCCGATCATCGACTCCGACTGCTCGACGAGCGCGACCCGGGTCCCGGAGCTGCCGAGGGTGCGGGCGAGCGTCTTGCCGCCCTTGCCCCAGCCGATGACGAGGACGTCGACGGCGAGGCCGGTGGATTCGGTTGTGCTGGGTTCGACCGAATCGCTCATGGCTCCACCCTACCGACCGCTGAGAGCCGGAACTCGTCGCCGGGGGCGTGGATGAGAGCCGTCGGCGTGCTCAGTCGGGGCGGCCGAGGATCCTTCGCAGGGCCGCGAGCCGCTCGCCCATCCGGGATTCGGCGCCGTTGGCCGTCGGCTCGTAGTAGCGGGTCCCGGCCAGCGACTCCGGCAGGTACTCCTGGGCGACGACGCCGTGCGGATAGTCGTGGGAGTACCGGTAGCCCTCGCCGTGGCCGAGCGCCTTCGCCCCGGGATAGTGCGCGTCGCGGAGGTGCAGCGGCACCTCGCCGGCCCTCCCCTCCCGGATGTCGGCGAGCGCCCTGTCGATCCCGCGGTAGCTCGCGTTCGACTTCGGGGCGCAGGCGAGGTAGACGACGGCCTCGGCGAGCGGGATCCGCCCTTCGGGCATGCCGATGCGCTCGACCGCAGTCTGTGCGGCGACGGCGATCACGAGCGCCTGCGGATCGGCCATGCCGATGTCCTCGGCGGCGGCGATCACCATGCGGCGGCAGATGAAACGGGGGTCCTCGCCGGCGGAGATCATCCGCGCGAGGTAGTGGAGCGCGGCGTCGGGGTCGGAGCCGCGGATCGATTTGATGAACGCGGAGACGACGTCGTAGTGCTGGTCACCGGCCCGGTCGTAGCGCACGACGGCGCGGTCGGCGGCATCTGCGACATGGGCGGCGGAGATGAGCGGGAGGTCGCGCTCCTCCCCCTCGGCGTCGGTCTTTCCGGCGCCGTCGGCCTTCCCCTCGGCGTCGGTCCCGGTGTCGGTTCCGTCCTCGGTGTCGGTCCCCCCACCGGTGCTCTCCCCCGCACCGGCGTGGGCGCGGGCGATCGCGGCGGCGGCTTCGAGGATGGTGAGCGAGCGCCGCCCGTCGCCGGCGGCGAGCGCGATGATGTCCTCCCGT
This sequence comes from Brevibacterium pityocampae, assembly GCF_039541555.1. Taxonomy (NCBI): domain Bacteria; kingdom Bacillati; phylum Actinomycetota; class Actinomycetes; order Micrococcales; family Brevibacteriaceae; genus Brevibacterium; species Brevibacterium pityocampae. The sequence goes on from NZ_BAABGL010000018.1 coordinate 29,865, forward strand.
GCGTCCGCGGCGAGTGCGAAGGTCCCGGCGAGGCCGCGCTCGTGGGCGAGTGCGCGGTCGACGAGCTCCCCGATGTCCGCGTCCGACAGCGGGCGGAGGGTGAGCACGAGCGAGCGGGAGACGAGCGGGGCGATGACGGAGAACGACGGGTTCTCCGTGGTCGCTGCGATGAGGACGACGAGCCGGTTCTCCACCGCGGGCAGCAGCGCGTCCTGCTGAGCCTTGGAGAAGCGGTGGATCTCGTCGAGGAAGAGGACGGTGGTGCGCCCGTGGAGCTCCCGGTCGGCACGTGCCTGCTCGATCACCCGGCGCACGTCCTTGACCCCGGCGGTGATCGCGGAGAGCTCGACGAAGCGGCGATCGGAGGCGTGCGACACGACGTGGGCGATCGTCGTCTTCCCCACGCCGGGAGGGCCCCACAGCAGCAGAGAGCTCGCCCCGGCCTTGTCCCCGGGCTGGGCGGTGACGAGCTGGTGGAGCGGCGATCCGGGGAAGGTCAGGTGGTCCTGGCCGACGATCTCCGCGATCGTGCGCGGGCGCATCCGCACCGCGAGCGGGTCGAGGACGGACGAGGCGGGCGCCCCGGAGGAATCCGGGACACCCGCCTGGCTGAACAGATCGGTCATCCGTCCTCGGCCTCGGGGTCGAAGTCGACCCCCGCCTCGGCGCGCTGCGCGTCGGTGATCGGGGCCGGCGCGTCGGTCAGCGGATCGTAGCCGCCCCCGGACTTGGGGAACGCGATGACCTCGCGGATCGAGTCCGCACCGGCGAGCAGGCTGACGATCCGGTCCCAGCCGAACGCGATGCCGCCGTGCGGCGGCGCGCCGTAGCCGAAGGCGTCGAGGAGGAAGCCGAACTTCTCCCGCGCCTCCTCCTCGCCGAGGCCCATGACGGCGAACACGCGCTCCTGCACGTCGGGGCGGTGGATGCGGATCGAGCCGCCGCCGATCTCGTTGCCGTTGCACACGATGTCGTAGGCGTAGGCGAGCGCCGAGCCCGGGTCGGTGTCGAAGGTGTCCATGAACTCCGGCTTGGGCGCGGTGAACGCGTGGTGCACCGCGGTCCAGCTCCCGGAGCCCACCGCGACGTCGCCGGAGGCCTCGGCGTCGGCGGTCGGCTCGAACAGCGGGGCGTCGACGACCCACACGAACGACCAGGCGCCCTCGTCGATGAGCCCGGTGCGCGCGGCGATCTCGCGGCGCGCCGCGCCGAGCAGGGCACGTGCCGCACCGGGTGCGTCGGCGGCGAAGAACACCGCGTCGCCCGGCTCGGCGCCGACGGCGGCGGCGAGCCCGGCCTTCTCCTGTTCGGAGATGTTCTTGGCGACCGGGCCGGTGAGCGAGCCGTCCTCCTGGATGAGGACGTAGGCCAGGCCCTTCGCGCCGCGCTGCTTGGCCCACTCCTGCCAGGCATCGAGCTGGCGGCGCGGCAGGGAGCCGCCGCCGGGGTGGACGACGGCGCCGACGTAGGGCGCCTGGAACACGCGGAACGGGGTGTCGGCGAAGTACGCGGTGAGGTCGGTGAGCTCGAGGCCGAAGCGGAGGTCGGGCTTGTCGGTGCCATAGCGCTCCATCGCCTCGTGGTAGGTGATGCGCGGGATCGGGGTGCTGATCTCGTGGCCGATGAGCTTCCACAGGGCGGCGAGGATCTCCTCGGCGAGCCCGATGACGTCCTCCTGCTCGACGAACGAGGCCTCGATGTCGAGCTGCGTGAACTCCGGCTGCCGGTCGGCGCGGAAGTCCTCGTCGCGATAGCAGCGCGCGATCTGGTAGTAGCGCTCGAGGCCGGCCACCTGGAGGAGCTGCTTGAAGAGCTGCGGGGACTGCGGGAGCGCGTACCAGCTGCCCGGGCGCAGGCGCGCCGGGACGAGGAAGTCGCGTGCACCCTCCGGGGTCGAACGGGTGAGCGTGGGGGTCTCGACCTCGATGAAGCGGTGGTCCTCGAGGACGCCGCGGGCCGCCCGGTTGGCCTGCGCGCGCAGGCGCATGGCGGCGGCCGGGCCGGAGCGGCGGAGGTCGAGGTAGCGGTACTTGAGCCGGGTCTCCTCGCCGACCTGGCCGGAGTCCTCGGCGTGGTCGGACACCTGGAAGGGCAGCGCACGGGCGGGCGCGAGCACCTCGATCTCGGTGTCGACGACCTCGATCTCACCCGTCGGCAGGCCGGGGTTGGTGTTGCCCGCGGGGCGCGCCGCCACCGTGCCCCTCGCCTTCACCACGGTCTCGTTGCGGAGCTGGTCGGCGTCCTGCTCGCGCACGACGACCTGGACGATGCCCGAGGCGTCGCGGAGGTCGATGAAGGCGACGCCGCCATGGTCGCGGCGGCGGTCGACCCAGCCGGCGAGGGTGACGGTGGAATCGACGTCAGCGGCACTCAGCGTGCCCGCCTCGTGGGTTCTCAGCACTGGGTCTGCTCCTTAAGCGTTGGGAGATGGTGCAGGATGGGACGGTGGTGCGTCCGGCACCCATGATAGTCGCAGGTCGTGGAGGAGGAGCCGTGGAGGACGGAATCGGGGAGGCGCCGACGAGCGCCCAGATCGAGGTGGCCGCGGAGACCTTCCGCATGCTGTCCTCGTCCACCCGGCTGCTGATCATGTGGCACCTCGTGCACCGCGAGTCCGATGTCACCGGGCTCGCCGAGGCGTCCGGGGCGAGCGTGCAGGCGGTGTCCCAGCACCTCGCGAAGCTCCGGCTCGCCGGGCTCGTGTCCTCCCGCCGGGAGGGCCGCCGGATCGTCTACCTCGTGGACGACCCGCACGTCGTGACGATGGTGAGCGAGATCTTCGACCACATCGCCCCCGACGGCTCCCTCGCCCCGGATCCGGAGCCGCGCGCCGCCGGACCGCTCAGCGCGCGCAGCTGAGGGCCCGGAGCGCCCCGCCGCGGGGACTCAGTCCCGGGACACGCTGCGCACGGTCGGCCAGAGGTCCTCGGCCGGCGGGGTCCACAGCTGCGGATCGGCGCTCACCTGCTCGCCGGAGCGGATGTCCTTGACCTCGTGACCGGTCTCCCCGTCGAGGAACCACACGAAGGGGATGCCGCGGCGCTCGGCGAACTTGATCTGCTTGCCGAACCGGCTCGCCGCCGGGGCGACGTCGACGGGGATGCCGCGGGCCCGCAGGCGGGCGGCGACGTCGACGGCCTCGTCACGGGCGGCGTCGTCGGTGACGGCCACGAGCACCGCCGTCGGCACACCGCGGCTCGCCTCGACCATCCGGTCGCGCCCGACGAGCCGCGACATCAGACGCGACACGCCGAGCGACATGCCGACGCCGGGGAAGGTCCGCTTCCCCGTCGAGGCGAGCGAGTCGTAGCGGCCGCCGGAGGCCACGGATCCGAGCGCCTCGTGCCCGATGAGCTGCGTCTCGTAGACCGAGCCGGTGTAGTAGTCGAGGCCGCGGGCGATCTTGAGCTGCGCGACGACGACACCGGGCTGCTGCCGGTTCGCGGCATCGAGCAGCCGGCTCAGCGATTCGAGGCCCTCGTCGAGCAGCGGGTCGGACACGCCGAGCGCACGCACCTCCTCGGCGAACGCCCCCGTCGTGCTCTCGATCCGGGCGAACTCGAGGAGCCGGCGCTGCTGGGACTCGTCGGCGCCGGCCTGCGCGGCGAGGAGCTCCCCGACCTTCGCCGGCCCGATCTTGTCGAGCTTGTCGATGCAGCGGAGCACCGCCGTGATGTCGGTGAGGCCGATGCCGCGGGTGAAGCCCTCGATGAGCTTGCGGTTGTTCGCCAGGATCCGCACTCCGGGCACTCCGAGCTCGGCGAGCTCGCCGAACGCCTGGGCCATGACGAGGGGCACCTCGACCTCGAAGTGCTCGGCCAGCGTGTCCTCGGCGACGATGTCGATGTCGGCCTGGATGAACTCGCGGTAGCGCCCGTCCTGGGGCCGCTCGCCGCGCCACACCGGCTGGATCTGGTAGCGCTTGAAGGGGAACGGCAGCCGGCCGGCGTTCTCCACGACGTAGCGGGCGAAGGGCACCGTGAGGTCGAAGTGGAGACCGAGCGGGTTCTTCGCGTCCCCGGGCTCGGCGTGGAGCCGGGACACCGCGAACACCTCCTTGTCGATCTCCCCGTCCTTGGCGAGCGCGGAGATCGGCTCGACGGCGCGGGTGTGGAGGGCGGCGAAGCCGTTGAGCTCGAAGGTGTGCTTGAGCAGGTCGATGACCCGCTCCTCGACGATGCGGTCAGCGGGCAGCCATTCGGGGAACCCCGAGAGTCGTGCGGCCTGGGCCATGGGTAACAGGTCTCCTGATCAGAGGAACGGGTTGGTGCGCAGCTCGTGCGCGAGCCGGGTGGCCGGCCCGTGACCGGGCAGCACCGGGGTGTCGGGCAGGCTCGCGATGTGGGCGAGCGTGCGCTCCATCGCCTGCCCGTCGCCGCCGGCGAGGTCGGTGCGACCGATCGACCCGGCGAACAGCACGTCGCCGGTGAAGAGCACCTCGGCGGCGTCGCCCTGCCCGTGCGGATCGCTCACCCGCCACAGCGTCGAGCCCTCGGTGTGCCCGGGCGCGGGGTCCGGGGCGATGGTGAGGCCGGCGCGCGTGAAGGGCTCCGTGCCGGACACCGCGGCGGCCTCCGGCGCGGTCCACTCCCCGACGAGCGGGGCGACGATGTGGGCGAGCTGCGCCGACACCGTCGAGGCGGGATCCTGCAGACGGTAGAGGTCGGGCTCCCCGATGAGCACCTCGAGGCCGGGGAAGGCCTCGAGCAGACGGGGCAGCCCGAGGATGTGGTCGGGGTGGCCGTGGGTGAGGAGGACGGCGACCGGGGTCCAGCCGAGCTCGGCGAGGACCCGCGCGAGGTCGGGGGCGCAGTCGAAGCCGGCATCGACGATCACGCACTCCCGGTCCGCGGTGTCGTCGCCCGGGCCGGCCTCGGCGCCCGGCTCGGCGGCCACGGCATAGCAGTTGACATCGAGCAGCTCGGCGCGGACGGCGGTGATCTCCATGCCCGCCAGTCTAGCGCGGGGCCCCGCACGGCCCGCGGTGGATATGCTGGGGTGTGTTCTGCCCATCGTCGAGTGATCATCCGTGATTCGACCGACGCGAAGACAAGGTGTCCAGCATGACCGACGACTCAGCCCCGCGCCCGACCGCACCCGCCCCCAAGCCCGGCCCGCGCCCGGGCGCTCCCAGCCCGGCCGCGCTCGCCGCGCGGGCGCCCGCGGCCGGGCAGCGCAGGGCCGCCGCGGCCGCCCCCCGGCAGGACCGCAGCGCCGCGCTCGCCGAGGCGATCGGGTTCGGCCGGATGGATGAGGACACGACCGTGTACGTCCGGACCGCCGACGGGGAGCGCGCGGTCGGCCAGTACCCGGATGCCGACGAGGAGCAGGCGCTGACGTACTTCGCGCACAAGTACCTCGATCTCGTCGACGCGGCCGCCCTGCTCGAGGAGCGGCTCGCCGCCGGGGCCTCCGGGGACTCGATCCGCGCCTCCGCCCGCACCCAGCACGACGCACTCGCCGAGGCCGCGGTCGTCGGCGACCTCGCCGCGCTCGCCGCCCGGCTCACCGCGATCCAGGAGTCCGCCGCGCAGACCGCGGCGGCCCAGTCGAAGGAGCGCGAGGCGGCCCGCGCCGAGGGGCTCGCCGCACGCACCGCGGTCGTCGAGGAGGCGGAGTCGATCGCCGGGACGGATCCGGCGCGCGTGCAGTGGAAGACCTCCGGCGCCCGGATGGCCCGGCTGTTCGAGGAGTGGAAGTCGATCCAGGCGAACTCCCCGCGCCTCCCCCGCGCCCAGGACCAGGAGCTGTGGGGGCGGTTCTCGAAGGCCCGCAACACCTTCGACCGGCACCGGCGGGAGTTCTTCTCCGATCTCGACAAGCGCAACGCCGAGGGCAAGCGGGTGAAGACGAAGCTCGTCGCGGAGGCCGAGGCGCTGTCCGGGTCGACCGACTGGCGCGGCACCGCCCAGGAGTACCGGGCGCTGATGGACCGCTGGAAGGCCGCCCCGCGGGCCGGACGCAAGGACGACGACGCCCTGTGGGCACGCTTCCGCGCCGCGCAGGACGTGTTCTTCGCCGCCCGGGAGAAGGAGAACGAGGCGATCGACGCCGCCTACGGGGAGAACCTCGTGGTCAAGGAGGAGCTGCTCGCCCGCGCGCGGGCGCTGCTGCCGATCACCGACCCGGCGAAGGCGAAGGACGAGCTGCGCCGGATCCAGGAGGCGTGGGAGGACGCCGGCAAGGTGCCGCGCGCCGACGTGTCCCGGATGGAGGGCGGACTGCGCGAGGTCGAGCGGGCGCTCGCCGCGGCCGAGGAGGCCGAGTGGAAGCGCACCGATCCGGAGACCCGCAGCCGCACCTCGGGCATGCTCGCGCAGCTCGAATCCGCGATCGCCGGTCTCGAGTCCGATCTCGCCGCGGCCGAGGCGAGCGGCGACGAGAAGCGGATCGCGGAGGCGCGCACTGCTCTCGAGGCGCGCCGCGCCTGGTACGAGCAGGTCGCGAAGACCGCCGAGGAGCTCGGCTGAGTCGGCCCTCTTCCCCCGCCGGGTGAGCTCCGCGGCCGCGCCGTCCACAGCGGATGGCGCGGCCGTCGTCGGTCTGTCCACAGCTGCGCGGCCGCTGTTGCCCCGGCCCGCCCGACGCCGGAGCATGGAGCGCATGGACGATGTGCTGCGGATCGGCGAACCGCTGACCTACACCGAGCTCATGGACCTCGCGCTCGACGGGCTCGTGTTCCGGCTCACCGACAGCTGCTGGGTGCCGGTCGGCACGCGCGTCGATGCGGAGCTCCGGGCGCGGGCGCTCGGCCGGCCGGCGGCGCGCGGGCTCGTGCTCTCCCACCATTCGGCGCACTGGGTGTGGTGGGGCGTGGGCACCGGCCCGACGACCCGCGAGTACACGACGCGCAGCCGGCGCCGGGCGCGGCGGGCGGACGATCCGTGGATCACCTACGAGCGCTGGGTGCAGGGCGGCGACCTCGCCCGGGTCGCCGGGATCGAGGTCACCGCTCCGGCCCGCACGCTCTACGACCTCGTGCTGCTGGCGTGGGAGGACTCCGGCGACGAGGAGCAGGCGGCGGCGAGGCTGCGACGGTCGGCCGCCCAGGTGCCGGCGGCGGAGCGGGCCGAGTTCCTCGACTACCTCGACGACCAGTACCGGCGGCCGCACGTGCGCGCGCTGCGCCGGGTCGCGGCGCAGGTGTTCGGCCCGGACGGGACCGGCGGGGATCGGGGGATCAACCGCCGGTGATGCGGTAGACGTCGAACACCCCGTCGACGCGGCGCGCCGCGGAGAGCACGGTGTCGAGGTGATTGGCATCGCCCATCTCGAACACGAACCGCGATTGCGCGACGCGCGCCTTCGAGGTCGCGACGGAGGCGGAGAGGATGTTCACGTGGTTCTCGGTGAGGACCTTGGTGATGTCGGACAGGAGGCCGGCGCGGTCGAGGGCCTCGACCTGGATCTGCACGAGATACACCCCGGAGCTGTGCTCGGACCACTCGACGTCGACCATCCGGTCGGGCTCGCGGCGCAGACCGGCGACGTTCGAGCAGTCCGCCCGGTGCACCGACACCCCGGCCCCGCGGGTGACGAAGCCGACGATCTCGTCGCCGGGCACCGGGGTGCAGCAGCGGGCGAGCTTGACGAGGATGTCGTCGGCGCCCTTGACGCGCACCCCGGACGTCGAGGAGTGGTGGCCGCGGGACTTGCCGGTGGGATTCGTCGGCGCGGGGTAGTCCTCGGGCTCGTCCCCGGCGACCTCCTTGGCGAGCAGGTCGACGACGTGGGCGGCGGACATCGTGCCGTTGCCGATCGCGGCGTAGAGGCCGGACACGTCGCCGAGCCGCTGCTCATTGGCGACGACGACGAGGGCCTCCTGGCTCATGAGCTTCTCCGCGCTGAGCCGGTGGCGGCGCATCGCCCGGGCGAGCTGGTCCCGCCCGGATTCGATCGCCTCCTCGCGCCGCTCCTTGGAGAACCACTGCCGGATCTTGTTCCGCGCTCGCGGGCTCTTGACGAATGCGAGCCAGTCGCGGCTCGGCCCGGCGTTCTCGTCCTTCGAGGTGAACACCTCGACGACGTCGCCGTTGGCGAGGGCGGTGTCGAGGGCGATGAGGCGGCCGTTGACGCGCGCGCCCATGGTCTTGTGCCCGACCTCGGTGTGGACGGCGTATGCGAAGTCGACCGGGGTCGAGTCCGCCGGCAGGGAGACGATGTCGCCCTTGGGGGTGAAGACGTACACCTCCTTCGAGTTGACCTCGAAGCGGAGGTTGTCGAGGAACTCGTCCGGGTCGCTCGTCTCGCGCTGCCAGTCGAGCAGCTGGCGCAGCCACGCGATCTGGTCGACCTCGCCGGAGTCCCCGACCTTCGCCGTGCGGTCCCCGGCGCCGCTGAGCGCGGCGGGGTTGACCCGGCGGCGGTCCTTGTACTTCCAGTGCGCGGCGACGCCGAACTCCGCACGGCGGTGCATCTCGCGGGTGCGGATCTGGATCTCCACCGGCTTGCCGTAGGGCCCGATCACCGTGGTGTGGAGGCTCTGGTACATGTTGAACTTCGGCATCGCGATGTAGTCCTTGAAGCGCCCGGCCACCGGCGACCAGCTGGCGTGGACGTGGCCGAGCACCGCATAGCACTCGCGCACCGTCTCGACGAGCACGCGCACCCCGACGAGGTCGTAGATCTCGGCGAAGTCGTGGCCGCGGACCACCATCTTCTGGTAGATCGAGTAGTAGTGCTTGGGCCGCCCGGAGATCGTGTAGTCGATCTTCGACTCGCTCAGCTCCGCGCCGAGCTCCCGGGACACGATGCCGAGGTACTTCTCCCGCTCCGGGGCGCGCTCGGCGACGAGCCGGACGATCTCGGAGTAGACCTTGGGGTAGAGCACCTGGAACGACAGGTCCTCGAGCTCCCATTTGATCGTGTTCATGCCCAGCCGATGGGCGAGCGGGGCGAAGATCTCGAGGGTCTCGGTGGCCTTCTTCGTGCTCGAGGCGGCGGGCACGTACTTCCAGGTGCGGGCGTTGTGGAGCCGGTCGGCGAGCTTGATGACGAGCACGCGGATGTCGCGCGACATCGCGACGATCATCTTCCGCACCGTCTCCGACTGCGCGGCGGAGCCGTACTCGATCTTGTCGAGCTTGGTCACCCCGTCGACCATCACGGCGATCTCCTCGCCGAAGTCCGCGCGCAGCCGATCGAGGCTGTACTCGGTGTCCTCGACGGTGTCGTGGAGGAGGGCGGCGGCGAGCGTCGTCGGGGTCAGGCCGATCTCGGCGAGGATCGTGGCGACCGCCACCGGGTGGGTGATGTAGGGGTCGCCGCTCTTGCGCATCTGCCCGTCGTGCGCCTTCTCCGCCACCCGGTAGGCGCGGAGCACGACGTCGATGTCGGCCTTGGGGTGGTTGTGGGCGACGGCCTGGAGCAGCGGTGCGAGCGCCTTGGGGTGCTGCGGCGTCTGCTGGCTGCGCGCCGTCCACCACGCCAGGCGCGAGAACCCCCGGGAGCGCTTCGCCGCACCGGCGGCGTCATCGACGGACTGCGCCATGCCTCGCCCCTTCTCTCGAACCTGCTCGGTCCATCGTACTCCGGCGGCTCAGGCGCGTGCGGACTCCGCGCGCTCGGCCTTCGCGAGCTCCTCGTCCTCGAACAGCACCGGCGCACGATCGGGCAGGCCGAGCCGTTCGCGGGTCTCGTCGACGAGCTGCTCCTGCTCCTGCACGGCGTCCTCCCGGCTGCGCAGCCAGGCGTAGAACGGCGAGGCGACGAACAGGGTCGAGGCGGCCGCGACGATCGTGCCGATGAAGAGCGAGAGCGAGATGTCGGTGAGCGTGCCGGCGCCGAGCAGCGCGACGCCGATGAAGAGGATCGCACCGATCGGCAGCACCGAGATCACCGAGGTGTTGATCGAGCGCACGGTGGTCTGGTTGACGCCGAGGTTGACGAGCTCGGAGAACTTCATCCGCCGGTTCGACTCGTAGTCATCGGTGTTCTCCCTGATCTTGTCGAACACCACCACGGTGTCGTAGAGGGAGAAGCTCAGCACGGTGAGGAAGCCGATCATCGCCTCGGGGGTGACCTCGAAGCCGAGCGTCGCGTAGATCCCCATCGTGACGATCATGACGACGAACAGTCCGACGATCGCGGCGAGCGACATCTTCCACGTGCGGAAGTACAGGGCCATGACGACCATCGCGATCGCGACGAAGATCACGAGCGCGCGGATCATCTTCTCGGTGACGTCCTGACCCCAGGTGGGCCCGACGAAGGTCGAGGTGACGTCCTCGTTGTCGACCTCGTAGGCCGCCACGAGCGACTCGCGCACCTGCTGCATCTCGTCGTCGGTGAGCTGGTCGGTGGTGATCCGCAGCGAGGTGTCCGAGGTCGGCACGACGTTCGGCTCCGCGCCGGGCACCACGGAGGTGATCGCCTCGGTGCCGATGGTCTCGTCGGTCTCGGAGGTGTTCGCGACGTGGAACTCGCTGCCGCCGGTGAAGGCGATCCCGAAGTTGAAGCCGTTGACGAGCGGCACGATGACGGAGGCGACGAGCACGACGGCCGCGATCGACAGCCACAGCTTCGTCTTCGGCACGAACGGGATCGACCTGCGCCCGCTGTGGAGGTCGTTGCCCCAGGCGAAGAACTTCTTCATCGTGCATCCCCCTCGGGCTCCGGGTCCGTCCCGGTCTCGGCGATGTCCTCGGTCGGCGCGCTCGCCTCGGCATCCTCGGCGGCGGCCCGGCGGGCGCGCGCCTTGCGCTCGGCGAGCGAGAGCTCTGCGGTGCCCTCGGTGTCCGGATCCGCGTCATCCGATTCGAGCAGCGCGGTCGAACCCGAGCGGTCGGCCAGACTGCGCCCGGACTTCCGTTCGGCGAGCGACCGGCCGGCGGTGCCGGCCCGCTTGCGCTCGGCGGCCGCCTGCCGTCGCTTCGCCTCCCCGAAGGAGCGGCGCTTGGAGGACTTCTCCTTCGCCTTCTCCATGTCGAGTCCCATCGCGCCGCGGTAGGCGGCCTGCTTGACGCCGAGCTGCCGCGGGTCCATGCCCGACATCGGGTGCCCCTCGCCGAAGAACCGGGTGCGGGCGAGCACCTGGAGCATCGGGTGGGTGAAGAGCACGACGAGCAGCACGTCGACGATGACGGTGAGGCCGAGCGTGAATGCGAAGCCGCGGACGTTGCCGACGGCGAGGATGTAGAGGATGACCGCGGCGAGCATGTTCACGGCCTTCGACGCGTAGATCGTGCGCTTGGCGCGGTCCCAGCCGATCTCGACTGCGGAAACGAGGCGGCGTCCCGAGCGGATCTCGTCGCGGACGCGCTCGAAGTAGACGATGAAGGAGTCCGCGGTCATGCCGATGCCGACGATGATGCCGGCCATGCCGGCGAGCGACAGGCGGTAGCCGTAGCGCCACGACACGAGCAGGAGGAGCAGGTAGGTCAGCACTCCGGCCACCGCGAGGCTCGACACCGTGACGAGGCCGAGCATGCGGTACTGGAACAGGGAGTACACGACGACGAGGAGCAGGCCGATCACACCGGCGAGCACGCCCTTGGCGAGGTAGTCGGAACCGAGCGTCGGGGAGATCTGCTGCTCGCTCTGCACCTGGAAGCTGATCGGCAGCGCGCCGTTCTTCAGCTGGTTGGCGAGCGTCTCCGCCTCCTCCTGGCTGAAGTTCCCGGTGATCTGGGCGCGGCCGTCGGTGACCGGGGTGCGGGACTCCGGGGCGGACAGCACGAGTCCGTCGAGGACGATCGCGAACTGGTTGTACGGCGGCTGCTGGCCGGTGATGGCACCGGTGATCTGACCGAACACATCGGCGCCGTAGTCGTCGAACTCGAGGGTCACGGCGAGGTTGTTCGTCTGCGTGCCGGCCGAGGACATCTCGTAGCCGAAGCTCGCGTCGGTGACGTGGGAGCCGTCGAGCTCGACGGGGCCGAGCACGAACTTCGCGGAGCCGTCCTGGGCGCACGCGACGATGGGCTCCTCGGCCGGGCCGCTGTCGCCGCCGGTGCGGTTCTCCGGGTCGGTGCAGTCGAGCTCGGCGAACCGGGCGAGGATCTCCTCATTCATCCACGAGGTGTCGCCGATCGGGTCGAAGCGCGGGAAGGTCTCGGCCGCCTGGTCCTCGGCGCCGCCCTCGGCCGGTGCCTCGTCGGCGGGCGCCTGCTCGTTCGAGCCGGCCGGGCCGGGCACCGCTCCCCCGGCCTGCGCGGGGTCCTCGGCAGCGGGGTCGACGTCGGCAACGGGGTCCTTGGCAGCGGCCGGTCCGAAGACCGCTCCGCCGCTCTCGGGCTGTTCGGCGTCCTCGGGCGCACCCTCTCCGGCGCCCTCCTCGCCGGTGCCGAGGAGCTCGTCGAGGCGCTGCTGCTCCTCCTCGGAGAGCTCGGGCCCGGCGGGGACCTCCTCCTCGACAGGCTCCTCATCGGTCTGCGGCTCCGGGGCGGCGACGACGGCGACGCGGCGGAAGGCGAGCTGCGCGGAGGAGCGGACGAGGTCGCGTGTCTCCTCGTCGGGATTGCCCGGCAGGTTGACGACGATGTTGCGGTCGCCCTGGGTGGTGATCTCCGCCTCGGACACGCCGGTGGCGTCGACGCGCTGACGGATGATCGACACGGCCTGCTCGAGCTGCTCGGTGGTGATCGAGGCGTCCTCGACCTGCGGCTCGAGGATGATCGAGGTGCCGCCCTCGAGATCGAGCGCGAGGTTGGGGCTCCAGACGGCGGTGGACCAGATGGAGCCGCCGGCGATGAGGGCGATGAGGCCAGCTGTGAGGATTCCCAGCCAGGTGAAGCGCAGTCCCGGACGGGGCTTATTCACAGGTGCGGACACAGATCGGTCTTCCGTTCGTGAGGGGTGGGCAGCGGTGCGGGATCAGCGCTCGCCGCGCGGCTCGCCGGTCGTGCCGTCGATGTCGGTGCGAGGGGTGTCGGCGTCTGCGTCGGCGTCTGCGTCGGCGTCCACGGCGGTCTCCGGGGAGGCCTCCGAGCCGGGGGTCGACTGCTCGCGGCGGCGGGCCTCGTTGATCGCGTCGAGCTCGGCGTCGGTGATGCGGCGGCGCTCGGCCTCCTCGGCGGTCTCGGTCGGCGTGTCCTCGACGGGAGCATCGGCGGCGTCCGCGCCGGCGGGTGCATCAGGCGCGGTATCGACGACCGGGCCGGCGTCCTCGCGGGCCGCGGCGTCCTCCCCGAGCGCGGGATCGGCCGGTGCGGCCTCGACGGGGGTCTGGATCTGGCCGATCGCCTGGCGGTGCACTCGCAGCACGGTGCCCGGCCCGCTCTCCAGGGTGACCTCCATCTTCTCGGTGTCGACGGCGACGACCGTGCCGTAGACGCCGAAGGTCGTCATGACCTCGACGCCCGGGACGAGGTTGTCCGAGATCTGCCGCATCCGCGCCTGCTGCTTCTTCCGCGAGTTGAACATGAAGAAGATGAGCAGGGCGCCGAGTCCGACCAGAAGGAGAATGTCCACGTCAGGGCCAGCCTTTCGCTGAGGAGAGCGGGGCCGGCGCACGGTGCGCGCACGGCCGCCGCTGTTGGGAGCCAGTGATCCAGTGTAGTGGCCGGGGTGTCTCCGTCCCAATCGCCTGTTCAGGGTCGTCGTCGAGGGGCGTCGGCGGCCGACGGCTCAGAAGCCGAGCGTGCCGTCGGGCGGGGTGAGCCCGAGGTGGGCCCAGCCGTCCGCAGTGGCGACCCGGCCGCGCGGGGTCCGCGAGATCAGGCCCTCGCGGACGAGGAACGGCTCGGCGACCTCTTCGACGGTCTCCGGCTCCTCCGCGACGGACACGGCCAGCGTGCTCAGTCCCACCGGGCCGCCGGCGAACCGCGTGCACAGGGTGGAGAGCACGGCGCGGTCGAGCCGGTCGAGGCCCCGCTCGTCGACCTCGTAGACCTCGAGCGCGGAGCGTGCGGCGGGGAGGTCGACGACCCCGGTGCCGCGCACCTGCGCCCAGTCCCGGACGCGGCGCAGCAGCCGGTTGGCGATCCGCGGGGTGCCGCGGGAGCGGGAGGCGATCTCCTGCAGACCGGTCTCCGAGGCCTCCATGCCGAGCATCCGGGCCGAGCGCACGAGCACGGTCTGCAGGTCCGCGACGGTGTAGAAGTCCAGGTGGCCGGTGAATCCGAAGCGGTCGCGCAGCGGGGCGGGCAGCAGGCCGGAGCGGGTGGTGGCGCCGACGAGGGTGAAGGCCGGGAGCTCGAGCGGGATCGCGGTCGCGCCGGGCCCCTTGCCGACGATGACGTCGACCCGGAAGTCCTCCATCGCGACGTAGAGCATCTCCTCCGCGGCGCGGGCCATGCGGTGGATCTCGTCGATGAAGAGCACCTCTCCCTCCTCGAGCGAGGACAGGATCGCGGCGAGGTCGCCGGCATGCTGCACGGCCGGGCCGGAGGTGATGCGGATCTGCGAGCGCATCTCGTGGGCGATGATCATCGCCAGCGTCGTCTTGCCCAGGCCCGGCGGGCCGGACAGGAGCACGTGGTCGGGGGCCTTCCCGCGGGCGGCGGCGGCGTCGAGGACGAGGGAGAGCTGCTCGCGCACCTGCGGCTGGCCGATGAAGTCGCCGAGGCCCTTGGGTCGCAGGGCGGCCTCGGCGGCGCGCTCGACCTCCCCGGCACCGGCCCGGGTGAGCCGTTCGAGCTCGGCCCCGGTGGGCTCCTCGGCGCCGAAGTCGACCTCGTAGCTGCGGTCGCTCATGCGCGGGCCCCGAGCGCGCGCAGCGCAGCCTTGAGGAGCTCCGACACGGTCGGGTCATTCAGCCCGGCGGCGGTGTCCTCGACCGCGGACTCCGCCTGGGCCTGACGCCAGCCGAGTCCGACGAGCGCGTCGACGACCTGGGCGGCGACCGCCGGGGGCGCGGCCGGGGCGCGACCCGGTGCGGGCCGGGCGACGCTCGTGTCGATCTTCCCGGCGAGCTCGAGCATGAGCCGGGCGGCGACCTTCTTGCCGACCCCGGGCACCTTGGTCAGCGGCACCTGGTCGCCGCTCGCGATCGCGGCGCGCAGCTCGTCCGGGGACAGCACGCTGAGCACCGCGAGCGCCAGGCGGGGGCCGATCCCGGAGATCGTCTGCAGGGTCTCGAACAGGTCCCGCTCGTCCTCACCGGCGAAGCCGTAGAGGGTGAGCGAGTCCTCGCGCACGACGAGCACGGTGTGGAGGTCGATCTCGGCGCCGTGGCGGGTGTCGGCGGCGAGCTGCGGGGTGACATGGACGCGGCGTCCGAGGCCGGCGGTGACGATGGTGAGGCTGTCGGCGCGGACGGAGTGCACGCGGCCGGAGATGAAGGTGATCACTCGAACTCCTGTGGGAACGGATGTACGAATACGAGTGTATCCGCACCGGGTCCGCCGCACCGGTCAGCCGGGCTCGGTTCGGCGCGTCACGCCGGTCGCGGGCCTCCCGCCGGGGCGCGACGCCTCACCTCAGCGGCGAGAGCTGCGCAGCGCGGCCGCCCACTGCTCCTGGGCCCGCGTGAGGCCGGCGCCCTGCCGGGTGGCGGCCTGCCGGGCGAGGAGGTCCTTCGTGGGGCCCGGGGTCGAGGTCGCCGCGGTCGCTCCGCGCCACAGGTGGCAGATCGCCAGCGCGAGCGCGTCGGCGGCGTCGGCCGGGGTGGGCGGGGCGTCGAGGCGGAGGATGCGGGTGACCATGCGGGTCATCTGTTTCTTGTCCGCCCGGCCGCTGCCGGTGATCGCGGCCTTGACCTCGGAGGGCGTGTGCATCGCCACGGGGATCCCGCGGCGTGCGGCGAGCCCCATGGTGAGGCCGGACACCTGGGCCGTGCCCATGATCGTCGACACGTCGTTGCGGGCGAACACCCGCTCGATGCTCACGACATCGGGCCGGTGCTCGTCGAGCCAGGTGTCGAACGCCTCGGCGAGCGCCCCGAGCCGGACGTCCACGGAGTCGCCGGCCGGGGTGCGCACGACGTCGACCGCGACGAGCTCGGCGGTGCGGGCGGGTCGGGAGTCGATGACCCCGAGGCCGCACCGGGTGAGCCCGGGGTCGACGCCGAGGATGCGCATCAGTCGGCGTCGAGCTCGGCGAGGACCTCGTCGGAGACGTCCGCGTTGGAGTACACGTTCTGCACGTCGTCGAGGTCCTCGAGGGCGTCGATGAGGGAGAACACCTTGCGCGCCGTCGCAGCGTCGAGCGGCACCTCGACATTGGCGACGAACGCGGCCTCGGCGCTGTCGTAGTCGATGCCCGCATCCTGCAGCGCGGTGCGCACCGCGACGAGGTCGGTGGCCTCGCTGATGATGTCGAAGGTCTCGCCGTGGTCCTTGACCTCCTCGGCGCCGGCGTCGAGGGTCGCCTCGAGGACGGCGTCCTCGTCGGTGCCCGCGGTCGGCACGGTGACGACGCCCTTGCGGTTGAAGTTGTAGGACACGGAGCCGGGGTCGGCCATCGACCCGCCGTTGCGGGTCACCGCGACACGGACGTCGGAGGCCGCGCGGTTGCGGTTGTCGGTGAGGCACTCGATGAGGAGGGCGACGCCGCCGGCGCCGTAGCCCTCGTACATGATCGTCTGGTAGTCGACCCCGCCGCCGTCGAGCCCGCCGCCGCGCTTGACCGCGCGCTCGATGTTGTCGTTGGGGACGGAGGACTTCTTGGCCTTCTGGATCGCGTCGTAGAGCGTCGGGTTGCCGTCGGTGTCCGGGCCGCCGTTGCGGGCTGCGACCTCGATGTTCTTCACGAGCTTGGCGAACAGCTTCCCGCGCTTGGCATCGATGGCCGCCTTCTTGTGCTTGGTCGTGGCCCATTTGGAGTGACCTGACACTGATGTCTCCCTGCGATCGTTAGCGATGTGCGCGAGCCGCAGGGTGCGCGGCCTGCGCTTCCGGTCCGGGGTTCATTGTAGCGCCGCGGCACCGCGACACGGCCGTCGGACGCGCGGCGGATGCGTTGGGCCGGGCGCATGTGGCCGGGCAGGATGCGCTGGGCCGGACGGCCAGGTCAGTCGAGCACGAGCGGCACAGCCGGTGCCGTACCCGAGCGCACGAGGTCCATGAGCTCGGTGAGGCGCGAAGGGTAGACGGTCGCCGTGGTCCGGCGCAGCTCGTCCTGGGACCACCAGCGGCCGCCGACGATCGAGCGCTTCTCGACCTCGGTCCACACGGCGTCGGCGAGGTCGAACTCGTCCTCGCTCACGAGGCCGAAGAACACCTCGTCCTGGTGGAGGGTGCGCTCGGTGAACTCCATCACCGCCCGGCGGGTGGCGAGCGGCCCGAGCAGCTCGGCGGGCTCGCACACGAGACCGGTCTCCTCGGCGAGCTCGCGGGCCGCGGTCTGCTGGGGCGTCTCCCCCATCTCCGCTCCCCCGCCGCAGGTGAGCCACCAGCGGCGGGAGTCGTCGTGGAGGTCGCGGGCGTGGAGGAGGAAGACCTCTCCGGCCGCGTTGAGCAGCACCACGCGGGCTGCGGTCCTGATCTTCACCGGTCGTCCTCCTCATGGGCGAGCTGGCGGTGGACGGCGACGATGCGCTGGCCGATGGTGATCGAGCACAGCACCATGAGCACGGCGAGGGCGACGGTGAGCACGACGTCGGGGAGACCGAGCCCGACGAGGCCGGTGACGACGAGGGTGACGAGGAGGCGGTCGGCCCGCTCGGCGATCCCGCCGGCCGCCGTCACGCCCAGGCCTTCGGCCTTGGCTCGGACGTAGGACACGATCGAGCCGGTGACGAGCACGCCGAGTGCGAGCAGCGCGGTGAGCGGGTCCTCGGCACCGAGGAAGTACCACAGGGCGATGCCGACGAACACCGCGGAGTCGGCGAACCGGTCGAGGGTCGAGTCGAGGAACGCGCCCCAGGTCGAGCGGCGGTCCGCGAGGCGGGCCATGATGCCGTCGAGCATGTCGCCGAACACGAAGAAGGTGATGACGACGGTGCCCCAGAACAGGTGCCCGAAGGGGTAGCCGAGCAGCGCCCCGGCGCACACGCCGAGGGTGCCGATGACCGTCACCGCATCCGGGGTCAGGCCGATCCGCAGGAGCAGCCGGGCCACCGGGGTGAAGAGCGCGGTGAACGCCCGGCGGGCGATGCTGTTGAGCATCCGCTCAGTCCTGTTCTCCGGTGCCGGGGGCCCCGTCGGCAGCGGGGGCCCTCGAGCCGGGAGCGAACACGCGGGACCACCAGTCGAGCACGGCCTCGAAGCGCTGGATCCGGTGCCGGGGGCGGCCGGACCGGGACAGCTCGTGGTTCTCCCCGGGGAAGACGAGGAGCTCGCTGGGCACCCCGGCGCGCTGGAGCGCTGCGAAGTACTGCTGGGCCTGCTCGAGCGGGCAGCGGTGGTCGAGCTCGGAGTGCATGACGAGGGTCGGGGTGCGGACTGCGGGGACTCGGCCGAGCGGCGACTGCCGGGCGATATCCTCGGGGTCCGTGCCGGTGTACCCCTCGGAGAAGAAGCGGCCGATGTCGGAGGTGCCGATGAAGCTCTGCGGGACGAGGTAGCCGCGCTCGACGATCGCACCGGCGAACCGCTGGTCGGACCCGATGATCATCGCGGTGAGGTAGCCGCCGTAGGAACCGCCCTGGATCCCCAGGCGTTCCGGGTCGAGCTGCGGGTGGGCCGCGAGAGCGGCCTCGAGCACGGCGAGGACGTCCGCCGCAGCGGGGTCGGCGAGGTCGCCCTGGACCGCCGCACCCCAGGCGCGCCCGCGGCCGTGGGAGCCGCGGGGGTTGCTCCACACAACGCCGTACCCGGCCTCGACGAGCACCTGCGTCTCGTCGAACAGGGCGTGCGAGTACTGGGCGAAGGGCCCGCCGTGGATGTTGAGGATCACGGGGAAGGGTCCCTCGCCGCGCGGCATCGCGACCCAGCCGTGGATCTCGCCGAGCGGGCTGGCGGCGGCGATCGGGGTCGGGATCACCGGGTCGGCGATCCGGCTGAGCGCGGTGAGCGCCTGCGGGGCCGCATCCCGACTGCCGAGCCGGTGGACCTCCCCAGCGCTCGCCGGGGTCCCGGCGGTGTAGACGAGGGAGCCGTCGGGCAGCTCGACGAGGCCGTCGACCACGTGGTCGGCCGGGGTGAGCGGGTCGAGGTCCGCGGCCGTCGACGGAGTGCTGGTCCCGGCGATCGGGATGCGCACGATGCGCTGCGCGCCGTCGGAGACGGTGACCGCGAGGACGGAGCCCTGCCGGGACAGGGCGGGGGCGATGTCGGCGAGCTCGACGCTCTCCTCGTCGGTGAGCCGCACGGTGGTCCCGGTGGCACGGTCGTGGCGATGGAGGCCGAGGGTCCGGGCGACGAAGTCGGTCGCGCCGCCGGCTCGGGAGCTCGCGGTGAAGAGGAGGGTGGAGTCGTCGAGCCAGAGGTGATGCGACACCGCGACGTCGCCGAGGTCGAGCGGGGTCGCCTCCTGTTCGCCCACGAGCCAGACGGTCGAGCGGGTGTCGACGTCGGCGTCGCCGGAGGGCACGTCGGCGATGACGCTGAGCAGGCTGCCGGACGGCGAGTACTGCGGGTCGCGGACGTCGCCGGCGGGTGCGGGCAGGCGCTGCGGCTCCGGCACGTCCTCGGCCCCGAGCAGGCCGGTGGTGTCCGTGGCGTCGTCCGCTGCGGCAGGCGCCGGGCCGGCGGCAGGTGCGGTGAGGGGGGTGAGGAACAGCCGGGCCGGGCGGTCGAGCACGTAGCCGACCCCGTTCGAGAGGTACTTCGCCCGCGTGATGCGGCGCGGCGCCTCGGCCTCGGGTCCGATGTCCGGGTCGGTGCCGTAGCGGCCGGGTTCGGGCTCGCGAGCGACCCAGGCGGCCGCCGCGCCGTCGGGGCGCAGCGCGAACGCGCTGACGCCCAGAGGTGCGTCCGTGACGGGACGGGCCTCCCCGGTCCCGGTGGCGATGTGGAGCTGCGCGCGCGCGTCCCGGGCGGCGCGGAGGAGTCCCGCGGTCCGCCCGGCGAAGCGCAGTGCGCTGTCGTGCCAGCCGTGGGTGACCCGCTCCGGGGCGGCCCCGGGCCGGTCGAGATCGACGGCGAAGAGCTGGGACAGGGTGGTGTCGGAGTCCGGGTGCGGGCGGGCGATCTCGACGAGCACCGTCGCGGGGTCGTGCGGGGAGCGGACCGGATGGGTGACGGTGTGGAGGTGGGCGACGTCGGAGGGCTTCATCATCGGTTCCACGCCTCCGCGAACAGCTGCTGCACCTGGGAGTGGACCTGGGGAAGCGCCTTCGTCTGCGCGACGATCGGCAGGAAGTTCGCATCGCCGATCCAGCGCGGCACGAGGTGCTGGTGGAGGTGCGCGGCGATCCCGGCGCCGGCGAGCTGGCCCTGATTCATCCCGATGTTGAAGCCGTCCGGGCCGGACACCGCGCGCACGACGCGCATCGCCTGCTGGGTGAATTCTGCGAGTTCGATGGTTTCCTCCGGGGTGAGGTCGGTGTAGTCCGCGACGTGGCGGTAGGGGCAGACGAGGAGGTGGCCGGGGTTGTACGGGTAGAGATTGAGGATCGCATACACCGTGGTGCCGCGGGCGACGATGAGCGCATCCTCGTCGGACTTCTCCGGGGCCAGGCAGAAGGGGCAGGCGTGTTCGGTCGCGTCGGCCGGCTTGTCCTGCCCCCCGATGTAGACCATGCGGTGCGGGGTCCACAGGCGCTGCAGGCCGTCCGGCTCACCGGGGAAGCCGGCGGCCGCCTCGGGCTCGGGGATCCCCGGGGATGCGGGGGATGCGGCAGTCCGGTCCGCGGGGTCCGCGGCAGGCTGTTTGGGGCTGCTGCCGCTCACGTCAGACCTGCGCCTTCGTCGCGATCGCCTCGGTGATCATCTCGACCGCCCGGTCCACCGGCACCCCGTTCTCCTGGCTGCCGTCGCGGTACCGGAACGACACGGCGCCGGCCTCCTGGTCCTCACCGCCGGCGATGAGGATGTAGGGGACCTTCTCCTTGGTCGCGGTGCGGATCTTCTTCGGCATCCGGTCATCGGAGTCGTCGACCTCGACCCGCACCCCTGCGGCCCGCAGGCGCGCGGCGATGTCCTCGAGGTAGGGCACGAAGGGCTCGGCGACGGGGACGCAGACGACCTGGACGGGGGCGAGCCAGACCGGGAACGCACCGGCGTAGTGCTCGACGAGCACGCCCATGAAGCGCTCGATGGAGCCGAACTTCGCGGAGTGGATCATCACCGGCTGCTTGCGGGTGCCGTCGGAGGCCTGGTACTCGAGGCCGAACCGCTCGGGCTGGTTGAAGTCGTACTGGATCGTCGACATCTGCCAGGTGCGGCCGATCGCGTCGCGCGCCTGCACGGACACCTTGGGGCCGTAGTAGGCCGCGCCGCCGGGATCCGGGACGAGTTCGAGCCCGGTCTCCGAGCACACCTCCTCGAGCACCGCGGTGGCCTTCGCCCACTGCTCGTCGGAGCCGATGAACTTGTCGCTCTCCGGATCACGCGTCGAGAGCTCGAGGAAGAAGTCGTCGAGCCCGAAGTCGCGGAGCAGATCGAGGATGAAGTCGAGGAGGTGACGGATCTCGTCAGGTGCCTGCTCCTCGGTGACGTAGGAGTGGGAGTCGTCCTGGGCGAAGCCGCGCACGCGGGTGAGGCCGTGGATGACGCCGGACTTCTCGTAGCGGTAGACGTGGCCGAACTCGAACAGGCGCATCGGCAGCTCGCGGTAGGACCGGCCGCGGGAGCGGAAGATCAGGTTGTGCATCGGGCAGTTCATGGCCTTGAGGTAGTACTCCATGCCCGGCTTGACGACGGTGCCGTCGGCGTCGACGACCTCGTCGACGGTCATCGGCGGGAACATCGTGTCCGCGTAGTACGGGAGGTGGCCCGAGGTGTGGAAGAGCTCCTCCTTGGAGATGTGCGGGGTGCCGACGTACTCGAAGCTGGCCTCGACGTGCCGGCGGCGGACGTAGTCCTCCATCTCGCGCTTGACGATGCCGCCCTTGGGGTGGAACACGGGCAGGCCGGAGCCGATCTCGTCGGGGAAGGAGTAGAGGTCGAGCTCGGTACCGAGCTTGCGGTGGTCGCGCTTCTCCGCCTCGGCGATGCGATGCTGGTAGGCCTTGAGGTCGTCCTTCGACGCCCAGGCGGTGCCGTAGACGCGCTGCAGGGTGTCGTTGGCCTGGTCGCCGCGCCAGTAGGCGGCCGAGGACTTCGTCACGGCGAAGCCGTTGCCGATGAGCTTGGTGCTCGGCAGGTGGGGCCCGCGGCACAGGTCCTCCCACACGACCTCGCCCTTGCGATTGCGGTTCTCGTAGATCGTGAGCTCGCCGGCACCGACCTCGACGGAGGCCTCGGCGTCCTGGCCGGCATTGCCCTTGTCCGCGACGAGCTCGAGCTTGAAGGGTTCGTCGGCGAGGCGGGTGCGGGCCTCCTCGTCGCTGACGGCGACGCGGTGGAAGGTCTGCCCCTCCTTGACGATGCGCTGCGCGCGCTTCTCGATGGCCTTGAGATCCTCGGGGGTGAAGGGCTCGCCGACCTGGAAGTCGTAGTAGAAGCCGTCGGTGATGTAGGGGCCGATGCCCAGGCGGGTGCCGGGGAAGAGCTCCTGCACCGACTGCGCGATGACGTGCGCCGCGGAGTGGCGCAGGATGTCGAGGCCGTCCTGGTCGGCGAGCGTGATGGGAGCGATCGAATCGCCGGCCGTGAGCTCGCGGTGGAGGTCGGCGGGTGCACCATTCAACCGGATCGCGATGACCTCCGGGCGGTCCGCGTAGACCGCGGCCCCGGTCATCCCCTCCTCGAACGGGATGTCGGATCCGTCGAGATGAATGGTGTCTGACACTGCGGAGCTCCTCGGTCTGGCGGTTTCTGGTGTGTCGTGCGAACGCGTAGTGCAGTCTATATCGTGCCCCGGACATCGGACGGCTCACCGAGGGGATTCCGAGTGATGCGGCGATGGTCGGGGGCCGCTGCGGGGTGATCGGCGGCGGGAGAGCGGACGGCGCGGGGCCGCCCGCTCCCCGGAGGGAGTGGACGGCCCCGGCGGGCGCAGCGGTGGTCAGCCGCGGGTGAAGATGTACGGGTTGCCGATGCCCTGGTCGGAGTTGCTGATCGCGACCGAGAGCTCGATCGAGTCGATGTCGGCCTCCGGCACCATGAAGCCCATGACGAAGGTCTCCGACTCGCCGGCCGGCACGGGGGCGAAGGACAGCCCGCCGTCGTACTCGGCGCCGTTGAAGACGTCCTCGCAGGTGCCGCCCGAGTAGGTGCATTCGATCAGCGGGAAGCCGGGGTCGAACTCCTCGCCGGAGGTGTTGTCGATGGTGAACTCGACGCGGGCGATCTCACCGCCGGTCGCCGGGGCGGAGAACTCCTCGACCTTGTCCGCGCCGACGGAAGCACTCATCGTCACACCGTCGGTGAGGGTGACGCCCTCGCCCGATGCCGGGGGTGCGGCGTCCTCGGTCTCCTCGGGAGCCGCTGCGGTCGATTCCTCGACGGGTTCGCTGGGCTCCTGCGCGGGGTCGCTGTTCGGGTCGGCCGGCGCAGTGCTGGCGGCGCCGGTGCTCGACTGCTCCACCTGGTCGACGAACCAGAAGGTGCTCGCGATCGCGAGGACGATGGAGAGCACGATGGCCAATGCACCGAGGATGAGACCGGTGATGCTCAGGCCCTTGTTCGTGGCCTTGCCCTTCTTGGCGGCGTTGAGGCCGACGAAGCCGAAGATCACGGCGACGATGCCGACGACGAGGGCGAAGATGCCGATGAAGATGCCGACGATCGGGATGAGCGCGCCGAAGGAGCTCAGCAGGGCGATGATGCCGGCGACGAGGGCGAGGATGCCCCAGATGTTGCGCGCCTTGGGGTCGCCGCCGCCGTAGCCGTACCCGGAGTTGTAGGGATCGTTGCCGTCGTAGGCGGGGCTGAACTGATCGTTGCCGTAGCCCTGGGGTCCGCTGCCGTAGCCCTGCTGGTCGTACCCCTGCTGTCCGTAGCCCTGCTGGTCGCCGTAGCCGCCGGCGGCCTGGTACTCGGGCTGGGAGCCGTACTGGTCTCCGTAGCCACCGGGCTGGGAGCCGTACTGGGGCGCCTGATATCCCTGATCGGAGCCGTACGCGCCGCCGTTCTGGGGATCGGGCTGGCCGCCGTAGGGATTGTTCGGATCAGAGCCGTAGGGGTTCTGAGGTGATGACATCGTTGCGCCTGCACTTTCTGCGCTCGCAGGGATGATTCGTGGTCGTGACAGATCCAGGTTAGCGGCAGTACTGCGGAAACCACGTCATCGGCAGTTCCAATTCGAGCACAACATGCATTCCGTATCGACACGCGACCGTTCCGAAGCGACAGGTGTCCGGGCGACGGCTCCTCGAGGTTGGGGCCCGTTCATCCGGCGCAACGCGCATTGAGGTACGCGCGGAACCATTTCTCCTGCGCGCTTCCCCGCCGGTGCCCGACTCCCGGTCCGGCGCCGGGTGGCCGAGGCCGGATGAGCCGCACCACCGGGGCCCGGGCGTTGCCGGTCACTCCATCGGGCAGCAGCCCACCCTGATCGGAACTCAACGGGTCGTCGTGTGGTGGGGGTGCGCCACGGCAGGGAGAGTGACCTGGCTGCCGGTGCGCTCCCCCGATCAACGGTGGAGTGGGCAACTCATACCTGGCTCCGGTCGGGGTGGTGACGGTGAGCCGGCCCGGGTCCGCTTCGTGCCTCCACCCCGGGTTCTCCTTCGCATAATTGCACCCAGCGCACAACCCCGAAGCATTCCCGAAACCCGTCACGCCCCCATCCCGATGTGGCCTGGCGTGGTCGATATGACGGATCGGAGCATCGCAGAACGGGACCCGGCACGTGTCATCCCGCACCATGATCATCCGCCGCAGCACACCGGAGAACTCCCGCCTGCGCGAATCCATCCCCACCAGACCACCCGACCCCGGAGCCGTGTACAACCTGCGGAGAAAGACTTGGCCCTGCGGATCGGCGAGCATCCGCCGGGCGGCCCCAGCAGGCACCGGACCATGACCGGTCACCCACCCGGGAGCATCACCATCAGCAAGAAGGGTGGAATCCGTCATCACGAGGTGCACCTCGACCGGCACCGCATCCGCGGTCTCCTGCCCGGTGGCCCGCTCGACGAGCAGATCCGCAGCGACCTGCCCTGCCGTCCGTTCCCCCGCCTCTCCCGTGCCCACCAGGGTGGCGGCAGTCTTCTGGAGGTTCGCGTACGCCGCGACGGCCTGGCGCAGCGGGAGCAGCGCGGTCAGATACGCCATCCCGCCCGGCGCGGGTCGGACACTCACCCGACGCTCCTTCTCACACCGCTCCAGATGCTCGACCGCGGCCTCCTGATCGAGACGCTGAGCATGCGCCCGGGCCTCGGCAGCGAGCCGGCGGACACCCACCCGATCGAGCCGGTCGGCCATGAGCTCGTCGACGTGGCGGCGCTTGTCCGCCGGCAGCCAGGAGGTCTCGCGGTGCAGGGTGTGGGCCTTCTCCTCCGACACAGCACCGGCGCTCAGGGCCGTCTGGGTGTGGGGCATGTCAGCAATGAGCGTGCGGGACAGGGCGAGGAACCGGGAACCACGTGCCGGGGACTCCCGGCGGGCCAACCCGACCTCCGCACCCAGACCCCGGCACCGCTTCCCCGCCGGCACCCCGCGTTCGGCCTCCGCGTCATAGCGCAGCGAGTGCAGGGTGGCCGCGGCGCGGGCCTGCGCGGCCGCGGCTGCGGCCTTGAGCTCCTCGAGAGCACGGATCCGCTCGATCGCATCCGCCTCGGACTCCACAGCCACCATGCTTGTGAGCGCACCGTGCAGACCGGTGATGTCACCGGTGCGGAAGCGGGGCTCCTCGTTCATGCCACCCACGCTATCGGCACCCACGGACACGGCCTTGTGCGCCAATGAAAGCGCAGGCCACAGGCGTGATGGAATGAGAGGCGGACCTCGGCGGACGGTGCTGGCACCTCGGCAACGGGGATGCCAAGAGCGAGCGGGCACCTCGGCGGCAGGTTCAGGACGCTGCCGGCCCGCGCCCCTACTGCTCGACAACTACTCGATCTGCAGCTCCCGCACCCATCGACTTTGCGAAGAATCGCGGAATCGTTCTCAGGAACCTTCGAAAATTGAGGGGTGAATGCGGAAAGTGCCGGGTGGATGTCCACCCAGCACTTGTCCTGCTGTGCGCGATACTGGGATCGAACCAGTGACCTCTTCCGTGTCAGGGAAGCGCGCTACCGCTGCGCCAATCGCGCTCATCCGCTCCGGCATGGCGCCGAAGGGCTGTGCACTGGAGACCCGTGAGGGCCTGCCGTGCGCGATACTGGGATCGAACCAGTGACCTCTTCCGTGTGAAGGAAGCGCGCTACCGCTGCGCCAATCGCGCTCTGCCCGTCTGACCGGGCCGAACCTGAGGTGGAGAGGGGATTCGAACCCCCGTATACGGCTTTGCAGGCCGCTGCCTCGCCTCTCGGCCACTCCACCGTGAGACGGCCAGGCCTGTCTCCGAGCGGACGACGGGATTCGAACCCGCGACCCTCACCTTGGCAAGGTGATGCTCTACCAGCTGAGCCACGTCCGCATGTCTCCGGGATCTCCCCGGCAACGAAAAACCACTCTATACGTTCACCTCCCTGATGCCAAATCTCCATCGGCATCCGGTCGCGTGACGCTCCTCACACCCGATCCGGACGAGGCGCACTCACCTGCGAGGACGCCTCCCCCGGCCCACCCGGTTCAGCGATCTCCCACGCGCGCTCAATACACTGGAGCGCGTGGGAGCGAGGGACACGAGACCGGCGGGCTGGCTATCGCGTTCGCACAAGCACGGCCCCTCCTGGCTGCGCCGTGCCCGCCTGGGCTTCTTCCGCTGGCGCGCGACGATCCACCGCAACCCTCAGGCCTCGTTCGTCTACAAATGGTGCGTCGGCACCCTCGGCGGGCTCATCATCGCCGGCGGGCTCATGCTCGTACCGCTGCCGGGCCCGGGCTGGGTCATCGTCTTCGTCGGCGTCGCGATCGTCGCCTCCGAGTTCGAATGGGCGCGCGACCTCCTCCACTGGGGCCGAGCACTCCTCCACCGCTGGACGGTGTGGCTGACCCGCCGCCACTGGAGCGTCCGCCTGCTCGTCGCCGGCGCCACCTGCGCCTTCGTGCTCGCTGTGGTGTGGACGATGCTGCGCCTCATCGGCCTGCCGCCCTGGGTGCCAGAATGGCTCGTCCCCGGCTGGCTCGGCCTCGACTAGCGCCTCGCAGCACTAGGACTTCTTCGGCCTGCTCGCCTCGAGTCGTGCGAGCTCCGCGGCCGGGTCGAAATCGCCCTGGGGCCATTCGAGACCGAGCTGCTGGAGCTCGTTGATGAGGATCCGCGTGACAGCCCAGCGCGAGTACCATTTCCGGTTCGCCGGCACGACGAACCACGGCGCACCGACACGCGAGGTCCGGTCGAGGACGTCCTGGAACGCCGTCGTGTAGTCCCCCCATGCAGCACGATCGGAGATGTCGGATGCGGAGTGCTTCCACTGCTTGTCGGCCCGGACGAGACGGTCGCGCAGCCGCTCCTCCTGCTCCTCGGGCGAGATCGTGAGCATGACCTTGACCACGCGGATGCCGCTCTCGTGGAGGCCCTCCTCGAACTCGTTGATGACGTCGTAGCGCTCCGCCCACACCTTCTGCGGGGCCAGGCCGTGCATCCGCACCGCGAGGATGTCCTCGTAGTGGGAGCGGTCGAACACGCCGATGTTGCCCCAGCGCGGCAGCCGCCGGTAGACGCGCCACAGGAAGTAGTGCGCCGCCTCCTCCGCGGTGGGCACGCCGAACGCCGCGACCTCGACGCCGTGCGGGCTCAGAGCGCTGACGACGTGTTTGACGAGCCCGCCCTTCCCTGCGCTGTCGCGACCCTGGATGATGAGCAGCACCGAGTGCTGGAGGCCGTTGACGGCGGCGTTGGCGAACAGGCGCTCCTGGAGGTCGGAGAGCACCGCGTTGTCGAGCGACTGCGCGACCTTCCCATCGGCCTTGCTGCCCGAGAATCCGGGTGTGGCCTCGGGGTCGACGGCGGCGAAGCTGTTGCCGGGAGCGAACCGGAGGAGGTCGGCGACCTCGCTCGGTGCGGCCTGCGGGACGTTGGCCGCGAGCGGCGGCACCTCGGCGGGTCGGATCTTCACGCTCACTTCTCCTCCCGGCCGGCCAGCGCGGTGAGGCGCGACAGGCAGCGGAGATACTTCTTCTTGTAGCCGCCGGCGAGCATGTCGTCGGTGAAGACCGCGTCGAGACGGGCGCCGGAGTTGTGGATGTCGACGCCGCGGTCGTACATCCGGTCGACGAGGGCGACGAACCGCAGCGCGACGCCCTCGTTCTCGATCGTCTCGACGTCGTCCCAGAGAACCGCGTCGACGTCACCGAGCATCCGGCCGTAGCGCGAGGGGTGGACGGTCGAGAGGTGGTCGAGGAGCTCCCCGAACCGGTCCCGGGCGACGATGCCCTCGGCGTTCGCCGCGAGCTCGTCGAGCTCCGCGGAGGTGAGCGCCTCGGGCGGGGTGGGCGCTCCGCGGTGGCGGTAGTCGTCGCCGTCGATCCGCTGCACCGAGAACTGATCGGCCAGCGCCTGGATCTCCCGCAGGAAGTCCTGGGCGGCGAAGCGTCCCTGGCCGAGCGCGCCGGGCAGGGTGTTCGAGGTGGCGACGATCTTCACCCCGGCGTCGGTGAGCTCGCGCATGAGACGGGACATCATCACCGTGTCGCCGGGGTCGTCGAGCTCGAACTCGTCGATGCACACGAGCTTCATCTGCGAGAGCTGCTCACGAGCCTTCTGGAATCCGAGCGCTCCGATCAGGCTCGTGTACTCGACGAAGGTGCCGAAGGTCGCCGGTTTGTCGTGGGCGTGCCAGGCCGAGGCGAGGAGGTGGGTCTTGCCCACGCCGTAGCCGCCATCGAGGTAGACGCCCTTGGTGGCACCCTTCTTCTCGCCTCCGCCGAACAGTTTGGCGAGCATCCCCTGCTTGGGCTTCGCGGTGACGAAGTCACGCAGCGTATCGCGGGCGTCGGCCTGCGAGGGCTGGGCGGGATCCGGCCGGTAGCTGTCGAAGGACACGTTCTCGAAGTGCGGCGGCGGGACGAGACCGGCGATGAGCTCATCGGGGGCGACCCGCGGGTTCCGGTCCGTCAGCGCGACGGTCTGCGATGCATTCACAAGGCACAAGTCTACTCAGGCCGCTCGGTCGCAGACCCGCCGCCGGAGGGCGATTGCCATCGCCGGTCGCGACTCTCGGGTAACTTGGTCAGTGACGACACATGCATCACTCAGCAGATTCCAATGTTTCGGTCGGGTGCACACGGCTCTCCGTCGCGCACACACCAGATAGGTCCTCGACGATGACGATCTCGCTCCGCACACTTCTCCGTTCGGTTCTCGCTGCCGTGGTCTGCATGGTGATGCTGGTGAGCACGCTGCCGGCGGCCGCGGCGGCGAGCGCGGTCACACCCATCGCCCCGAAGTTCAATGACACGAACGGCACCGTCTACATCAACGAGCAGCACGGAGTGCGCTTCCACATCGACGTCGACGGGACCGAAGTCACCAAGGATGGCCTGCCCTACGCCCGACCCGACACGTTCACCGCGGAGCACGGGATCCGCGCCGGCGTCCCGATCACCGTCACCGCGGTCTCTGCAGGACCCCCGACCGTGCTCACCGGCACCACCGAATGGACGCACACCCTCACGGTGCACGAACCGGTCACTCCGATCCCCCCGAAGTTCAACGACGGGCCCGGCACCGTCTACATCAACGAGCAGCACGGAGTGCGCTTCCACATCGACGTCGACGGGACCGAAGTCACCAAGGACGGCCTGCCCTACGCCCGACCCGACACGTTCACCGCGAAGCCGACGGCATCCGGCGCGGCGTCCCCATCACCGTCACCGCTGTCTCCGCAGGACCCCCGACCGTACTCACCGGCACCACCGAATGGACACACACCCTGCCCGCTCCCTCGACGACCCCTGATCCGGTCATCCCTCAGGGACCGACCTTCGACGACTGGGAACCCTCGGTGCGGATCCCGGCCGATCGCGGCGTCCGCTATCACATCGACGTCGACGGGACAGCAGTCACCAAGGACGGCCTCGATTAGGCCAAGCCCGACCGATACACCGCTGCCGATGGCATCCGGACCGGAGTGCCGATCACCATCACTGCGGTGTCGGCAGGCCCACCGACTGTCATCGGCGGGACCACGGAATGGACGCACGAGTTTCCGGTGCGACTGGACCGTCCACTGGACGCGGGCGACGAGTTCGACGACGAATCTCCGCTGCCGGGCACCGGCTGGACCGTCTACGACACGACCCGCTCGAATCTCCCTTCCGATGTCAACACGATCCATACAAAAGATGCCGTGCGAGTCCGCGACGGCAACCTCGAGATCCGCACTGCCCGGCACTGCCTGACCGGCGACGAGATCGCCTCCGCGGAGAACGAGAGCCCGGACGGAGCGGTGTGCCCGGAGGGTACCCGCACGATGTACACCTCGGGTCGGATCAACACCGATTTCCTCTACGACGCCCCGTTCGAGATGGAAGTCAGGGCACGGATGTCCGATGACATGATCGACGGCATGTATTTCGCAGCGTGGCTGCTCAATGATCAGCCGTACTGCACGGCACCCGGGGTCGAGAAATCGCAGATGACGGAGATCGACACCATAGAGGTGCTGTCGACGCGCGCCAAGACGACGAACACCACCCATGTGACGTGCGTGAAACGCGAGAACGCCACCGGCACCCGACGGGACGGGCACAGCATGCCCGGGCAGATCGCGGGAGCGTGGAACACCTACCGGATGACCTGGGACGGCTACGCGGTGCGCTACTACTTCAACGATCAGCTCGTGCCGTCGGACCGCGGACAGACACCCGAGACCACCGGGAAGACCCCGGGCATGGACCAGGACGACTTCCGCAGCGCGATGAACGACCACCCGTACCAGGTCATCATCGACTCGATCGTGTTCCCCGATACGGTGACCTGGATTCCGCCCGCGAAGCACGACAGGCCCTTCCCCGTCCGTGTCGACCGGGTCGACTACCTGCGGATGAAGCCGATCGACGACATCCATCCCCGGGGTGCGATCGGCCGCACCTGGAAGAACACCGACTGGCTCGGGGCTCCGCTGTCCGCCGAGGAAGATGCAGGACCGGTCGGCGCCCGGAAGCAGGAATTCGAGCACGGCACCGTGTACTGGTCCTCGGCGACCGGGGCCCACCCGGTCAAGGGCGAGGTGCGCAAGGCGTACGACCGCCTCGACGGCCCCGACGGATTCCTCGGACTGCCGATCTCCGGAGAGAACCCCCTGGCGAAGAACGGCGGTGCCTCCCAACGCTTCGAGGGCGGCCAGATCCACTGGTCACGCGACACCGGAGCCCACGGCACCCGCGGCGCCATCCAACGCCACTGGCGCTCCCAGGGCTGGGAGAACGGCTGGCTCGGCTACCCCACCAGCGAAGAGACCCGCACCGACGCAGGAGCAGCCACCCAGACCTTCCAGGGCGGCACCCTCTACTGGACCGCGAAGACCGGAGTCACCACCACCCGCGGCGCCATCGCCACCCGCCACCGCACCCACGGCGGACCCGACGGCTGGCTCGGCCTCCCCCTCGCAGACGAAGGACGACTCCGCAAGAACGGCGGCGCCTCCCAACGCTTCGAAGGCGGCCAGATCCACTGGTCACGCGACACCGGAGCCCACGCCACCCGCGGCGCCATCCAATGCCACTGGCGCTCCCAAGGCTGGGAGAACGGCCGGCTCGGCTACCCCACCAGCGAAGAGACCCCCGTCGCAGGCGGAGGGATGCGCCAGACCTTCGAGGGCGGCACCCTCGTCTGGCAGCCGGGACGCGGCGTCCGCGTCGAGAACTGAGAGCCCCTGAGCCCCTGGCGGACCCGCCCGCGCCTCAGGAGAAGTCGAAGCCGAGGCGCCCGAGCTGCTTGGGGTCGCGCTGCCAGTCCTTCGCGACCTTGACGTGGAGGTCGAGGTAGATCGGGGTGCCGAGGAGCGCCTGGATCCCCTGCCGCGCCCGGGTGCCGATCTCCTTGAGCCGCGCACCCCGCTTGCCGATGACGATCGCCTTCTGGCTGGGCCGCTCGACGTAGATGTTCACGTGCACATCCCACAGCGGGTGGTCCTCGTCGCGGCCTTCGCGCGGCCCCATCTCCTCCACCTGCACCGCGAGCGAGTGCGGGAGCTCGTCGCGCACACCCTCGAGCAGCGCCTCGCGGACGAGCTCGGCGACCATGACGGATTCCGGCTCGTCGGTGAGCTCCCCGTCCGGGTACAGTCGGGGCGAGGGCGGGAGGTGACCGGCGAGCACGCTGTCGACGGTGTCGACCTGGAAGTCGTCCTGCGCGGACACCGGCACGATGTCGGCGAACTCCCCGAGCTCGCCGACCGCCATGAGCGCCTGCGCCACCCGCTCCCGGTCGACGAGGTCGGTCTTCGTCACGAGCGCGACGACCGGGGTGCGGCGTGCAACCTGCTGGAGCTGCTCGGCGATGTAGCGGTCACCCGGTCCGATCTTCTCGTTCGCCGGCAGGCAGAAGCCGATGACGTCGACCTCGGACAGGGTGGACACGACGAGGTCGTTGAGGCGCGCGCCGAGCAGGGTGCGCGGCCGGTGCAGGCCCGGGGTGTCGACGAGCACGAGCTGGTGGTCCGGCCGGTGGACGATGCCGCGGATCGTGTGCCGGGTGGTCTGCGGCTTCGCCGAGGTGATGGCGATCTTCGCCCCGACGAGCGCGTTCGTCAGCGTGGACTTGCCGGTGTTCGGCCGCCCCACGAAGCAAGCGAAGCCGGCGCGGTGGCCCTCGGGGACGTCGGGATCGATGAGCGATGTCATGGCGTGACCGCCTCCTGGGTCTCGGTGACGACGACGTGGGTGATGCGGTGGCGGCGGCCCTGGCCGGGCAGCGCGCGGACGCTGAGGCCGGCGATGACCGCCTCGGAGCCCTCGATCGGCACGCGGCCGATCTCCTTGGTCAGCAGCCCGCCGACGGTGGTGACGTCGTCCTCCTCGATCCGCACGTCGAAGTGGTCGGCGAAGTCCTCGATCTGGGTGCGTGTGCTCACGTGGAAGACGCCCGGGGTGATCTCGGCGATGTCGGCGTCGGCGACGTCGTGCTCGTCATCGATCTCGCCGACGATCTCCTCGACGATGTCCTCGATGGTGATGATCCCCGCGGTGCCGCCGTACTCGTCGACGACGACGGCGACGTGGTTGCTCTCGCGCTGCATCTGCCGCAGCAGGTCGTCGACGGCCTTGGTGTCGGGCACGAAGGCGACGGACCGGGCGAGCGCGCGGACCGGCGTGCCGTGCTCCTCCGGGTGCGCGTGCAGCCGGCGGGCGACGTCCTTGAGGTAGAGCACGCCGATGATGTCGTCGACGTCCTCGTCGATCACCGGGATGCGGGAGAAGCCCGAGCGGAGGAACAGGCTCATCGCCTTAGCGAGCGGGATCTCCGCGTCCACGGTGACGAGGTCGGTGCGCGGCACCATGACCCGGTAGGTGCGGGTGTCGCCGAGGTCGAACACGCTCTTGATCATGTCGCGCTCGTCGTCCTCGATGACATCGGCGCGGTCGACGAGGTCGCGCAGCTGCTCCTCGGACACGAACGGGCCGTCGCGGTACACCTGGGCCGGGGTGAGCATGTTGCCCATCCACACGAGCACGCGGGCGAACGGGCCGAGCGCGGTGCGCAGCCCGGCGACGAGCCCGCCGAGGGCGAGCGACACCGACAGCGAACGCCGCCGGCCGATCGTGCGCGGCGAGATCCCGGCGACGACGAACACCGCGATCGAGGCGGTGAGCACGGTGCACAGCACCATCTGCCAGCTCGCATCGAACACCGCGTTGTAGGCCATCGCGACGAACACCGTGGCCATCGCCTCGAACACCTGACGGGAGAAGGTGAGGACGTTGATGTGGGTGGGCAGGTCGGCGAGGATCCGGGCGACCTTGGCGGCGCCGCGGCGACCGTCCTCGACCGCGTCGGCGATCTGGTGATGGGACACCGCCCAGAGGGCGGCGTCCGCGGCGGCAAGCACCGCGGCCACGGCGAGGCAGACGAGCGCGAGGGCGAAGAACAGCAGGATCACGGCGGCTCAGTCCTCCGTCGGCTCGGGCACCGAGGTGCGGCCCGGCTCCCTCTCGGAGAACCAGGTGAGGAGGAGGTGGCGCTGCAGACCGAACATCTCCTCCTTCTCCGCCGGCTCCCCGTGGTCGTAGCCCATGAGGTGGAGCAGGCCGTGGACGGTGAGGAGGAGGACCTCGTCGTGCAGGGTGTGCCCGGCGCGCTGCGCCTGCTCGGCGGCGACGGCGGGGCAGATGACGATGTCGCCGAGCGTGCCCTCGGCATCCGTGTCCCCGGGCCGCAGCTCGTCCATCGGGAAGGACATGACGTCGGTGGGGCCGGGCAGGTCCATCCACTCGACGTGGAGCTCGCTCATCGCCTCCTCGGAGGCGAACCGGACGTACACCTCGGCGGCGGGGTGGATGCCCATCCGCTCGAGCACGTGCGCGGTGAGCTCCTCGACCTCGCGGAGCGCGATGTCGTAATCGGTCTCGTTGCCGATCTCGACGCTCATCCCCTGCTGCCCTTCCGGGACCGGCCGGGCGCGGACTCCTCCGCGGCGGACCACAGGTCGTAGGCGTCGACGATCGCCGACACGAGGCTGTGGCGCACGACGTCCTTGCTCGTGAGCTCGCAGAAGGCGATGTCGTCGACCCCGGAGAGGATGTCGCGGACGACCTTGAGGCCGCTCCGGGTGCCGCCGGGCAGGTCGATCTGCGTGGCGTCGCCGGTGACGACCATCCGGGAGTTGAAGCCGAGCCGGGTGAGGAACATCTTCATCTGCTCCGGCGTCGTGTTCTGCGCCTCGTCGAGGATGACGAACGCATCGTTGAGGGTGCGCCCGCGCATGTAGGCCAGCGGCGCGACCTCGATCGTCCCGGAGTCGAGGAGCAGCCGGATCCGGTCGGGCTCGATCATGTCGTGGAGCGCATCGTAGAGCGGCCGCACGTAGGGGTCGATCTTCTCGTTGAGGGTGCCGGGGAGGAAGCCGAGCTTCTCGCCGGCCTCGACCGCCGGGCGGGTGAGGATGATCCGGGACACGTCCTTGTGCTGGAGCGCGTTGACCGCCATCGCCATCGCGAGGTACGTCTTGCCGGTGCCGGCCGGTCCCACGCCGAAGGTGATGGTGTGGGTGCGGATCGCGTTGACGTACTGGTGCTGGCCGAAGGTCTTGGGCCGCACGGTGCGCCCGCGGGAGGACAGGATGTTCTCGCCGAGCACCTCGGACGCCGAGGCGCCGGGCACCTCCATCCGGTGCACCCGCCCGACGGTCTCCTCGTCGATCCGGTGGCCGGCGGCCACGAGCTTCTTGAGCTCGCCGATCGTCGTGACGAGCGCGTCGACGTCGTCAGTCGGGCCCTCGAGCGTGAGGTCGCGCTCCCGGCAGTGGATGTCGACGTCGGGTGCGAGCTCCTCGAGCACCCGGAGGTTCGCCTCGGCGGGGCCGAAGAGCGCGACGAGATCGATGCCCTCGGGCACGGAGAGCCGGACCTTCGACGGGAGGGATGCGGGGTTCAGGGGGTGTCCTTTCGCTGCGGCGGTGTCCACCGGCGACAGTCTATCGGGTCGCGCCGGGACCGGCAGGGGCCGCGGGCCCGGCACCGGGCTCGGAATCGACGGCGGGCTCGGAACCGACATGAGCATCGGCCCAGCGCCCGAGGAGCATCTGGCACAGGGCGAGGCCGACGGGGCCGGCCGAGGAGGTCCGCAGCACGGTGTCGCCGAGGCGCACCGGCACCGCGCCGGCCTCGGTGCACGCCGCGATCTCCTCCGGGGCGATCCCGCCCTCCGGTCCGACGACGAGGACGATCCGTGCGGTGTCCGCCGGGCGCCGGGCGAGTGCGGTGGGCAGATGCACCGCGGCCTCCTCATGGAGCACGAGGACGTGGTCACCGGGGGCGAACGCAGTGGTCAGCCCGGTGCCGCGGGCGAGCCCGGCGAGCTCGGGAATGCGGCTGCGGCGGGCCTGGAGGGTCGCCGCGCGCAGCGTGTTCTCCCATCTCTGGATCATCTTCGCCTGCTTCTTCGCCGGCCAGTCGGCGATCGAGCGCTGCGCCGCCCACGGGACGACGGCGTCGACGCCGACCTCGGTCGCGGCCTCGATCGCCTGGAGGTCGCGGTCCTGCTTGGCGAGCCCCTGGACGAGCATAAGGCCGGGTGCCGGCTCCGGGTCCCGGGTGCATGCGGTGACCTCGACGGTGAGCGCATCCGGTGCGGCCGCCGTGATCGTGCCGGTGATCCGCAGGCCGCGGCCGTCGACGAGCTGGAGGGGTTCGCCGGTGCGCATCCGGCGCACGCGGACTGCGTGGCCGGCCACGTCGGGCCCGCACGCCACCCGCTCGCCCACCGGTGTCGGGGCGAGCCCGTCGGCGAGGTAGACAGGGAGGCTCACCGGCCGGCGAACCTCTCCCGGATCCGGCTGAAGCGGCTCTTCGACTGCTCGCCGACGATCGCCTCGGGCTCGACCTCGTCGCGCGCCTCGGCGAGCTGCTCGAGCAGCTCCCGCTGCCGGGCGTCGAGCTTGTTCGGCGTCTGCACGACGACGGTGACGAGCATGTCCCCGCGCGAGGAGTGCCGCAGGCGGGTGGCCCCGAGACCGGGCAGGCGCTTGACGGTGCCGGACTGGAGACCGGGCTCGATCTCGATCGTCTGCACGCCGTCGAAGGTCTCGAGCTGGACCGCGGAGCCCAGGGCGGCAGCGGTCATCGGGACGGTGAGCATGCACCGCAGGTGGTCGCCGTCGCGGGTGAAGACCGGGTGGTCGATCACCCGGATCTCGAGGTAGAGGTCACCGGGCGGTCCCCCGCCCGGACCCACCTCGCCCTGCCCGGCGAGCTTGATGCGCACGCCGTCGGACACGCCGGCGGGGATCCGCACGGGCAGTGAGCGCTCCGCTCGGACGCGGCCGTCGCCGCCGCAGCTCGTGCACGGGTCGGTGATGCGGGTGCCGTAGCCGCCGCAGTTGTTGCAGGTCTGATTGGTGACCATCTGGCCGAGCAGGGTGCGGGTCATCTGCTGAATGCTGCCGGTGCCGTGGCACAGCGAGCAGGTCTCCGCCGAGGTGCCCGGCCGGGCACCGTCGCCGTCGCAGGTCCCGCACACCTCGGCGGTGACGATCTCGACGGTCTCGGTGTCGCCGAAGACGGCCGTCTCGAGGTCGATCTCGACCTCGATGAGCGCGTCCTTGCCGCGCCGCTGCCGGGAGGCCGGCTGCGTGCGCCCTGCCCCGCCCATGCCGCCGCCGAAGAACGTCTCGAACAGGTCGGAGAAGCCGCCGAAGTCGCCGCCCCCGAATCCCTGCCCGGAGCCGGAGCCGCCGAGGTCGTAGTTCTGCCGCTTGTTCGGATCCGAGAGGATCTCGTAGGCGACGGCGACCTCCTTGAACTCGGCCTCGTGCCCCGGGTTGACGTCGGGGTGGAGCTTCCGGGCGAGCCTCCGGTAGGCCTTCTTGATCTCGTCGGGGGTGGCGTCGCGGTCGACGCCCAGGGTTGCGTAATGATCGCTCACTCAGAGTCCTTTGCTTATTCCGAGAGGATGACGGAGACGTACTTGGCGACGGCGCGCACGGCGGCCATCGTGGTCGGGTAGTCCATGCGGGTGGGGCCGAGGACGGCGAGCTTCGCCTCGGAGTCGTCGGTGCCGTAGCCGGTGGCCACGACCGAGGTGCTCGCGAAGGACTCGACCGGGTTCTCCCGGCCGATCCGCACGCTCACACGCCCGGTCTCCGCGACCATCGAGGTCAGCAGCTTGAGGAGCACGACCTGCTCCTCGAAGGCCTCGAGCAGGGGGCCGATGTGCGCTCCGAGGTCCCGCCCGGAGCGGGCCAGGTTCGCGGTGCCGGCCATGACGAGCCGGTCCTGCCGGGTCGAGCGGGCGAGATCGGTGACGACCTCGCTGATCGCGGCGGCGACGTCCCGCAGCCCCGGCGGCACGCTCACCGTGTCGCAGGCCGCCGCGACCCGGTCGAGCCGGGTGCGGTGGAGGACCTCGTTGAACGCATCGCGCAGCAGGGCGATGTCGGTCTCGCCGAGCGGCATCCCGGAGTCGACGATCCGCTGCTCGACCTGTCCGGAGTCGGTGATGAGGACGACGAGCAGGCGGTGCGGGGCGATGTCGACGAGCTCGAGGTGGCGCACCTGGGAGGTCGTGGCCATGGGGTACTGGACGACGGCGACCTGGTGCGTGAGCGAGGCGAGGAGGCGGACCGTGCGGTCGAGCATGTCGTCGATGTCGACGGGGCGCTCGATGATCCGTGCGATCGCCCGCTTCTCCGCCGCGGACAGCGGCTTGACCTCGTCGAGCCGGTCGACGAACATCCGGTAGCCCTTGTCGGTGGGGATGCGCCCGGCCGAGGTGTGCGGCTGCGCGATGAGCCCCTCCTGCTCGAGGGCGACCATGTCGTTGCGGATCGTCGCCGAGGACACCTCGAGGCCGTGGCGCTCGACGAGCGCCTTGGATCCGACGGGCTCGTTCGTCGCGACGTAGTCCTCGACGATGGCCCGCAGCACGCGGGCGCGGCGGCCGTCATTCATCGCGCTCCCCCTGTCCGGCTCCCGTTCGACTGCTCGATTCTTCGGCTTTCGACTGTCTGGCACTCCACATGTTCGAGTGCCAATCCTACGCCTGTGGGCGGGTGAGTCCCAAAACCCGGGTGCGGGCGACCTACAGTGGCCTGATGACCTATTCCGACCCCTACGGCCGTGATGTGCTCTCCGCCTCCTCCCCCCGCGCCCGGCGCCGTCCGGAGTCCCGCGAGGTGCCCGTCGCCCCGGGCCTCGTCGTCGAGGATGCAGGGAGCGGCTGGGTGGGCGCGGTCGTCGGCTTCGAGAAGACGAGCGCCGGCCACGTCGTCCACCTCGAGGACCGGCGCGGACGCACGCGCCCGTTCCCGCTCGGCCCGGGCTACCTCATCGACGGCTCCCCCGTGCGCCTCGTCCGCCCCGTCCCGCGCACCCGAGCTCCCGGCCGCACCGCCTCGGGCTCGGTGGCCGTGCCCGAGGCGCGCGCCCGGGTGGCCCGGGGCTCGCGGATCTGGGTCGAGGGCAAGCACGACGCGGAGCTCGTGGAGAAGATCTGGGGCGACGACCTGCGGGTCGAGGGAGTCGTCGTCGAACCGCTCGGCGGGCTCGACGACGTGGCCGACCGGCTCGTCGAGTTCGGTCCCGATGCCGCGCACCGGGTCGGCGTCCTCGCCGACCACCTCGTGGCCGGCTCGAAGGAGATGCGGATCGCCGAGGCGGTGACCCGGGATCCGCGCTACGCCGGTGTCGTGCACTTCATCGGCCACCCCTACGTCGACATCTGGCAGGCCGTCCGCCCGGCCGTCGTCGGGATCGCCGCGTGGCCCGAGGTGCCGCGCGGGGAGGACTGGAAGACCGGGGTGCTCCGCCGCATCGGCTGGCCGGCCTCGGACCACCGGGACGTCGCGCGCGCCTGGCAGCGGATCCTGCGCTCGGTGAGCACGATCGCCGACGTCGACCCCGCGCTCTCCGGTCGGGTCGAGGAGCTCATCGACTTCGTCACGGTCGAGCCCGGAGCGCACTGAGGGGTTCTCGCAGGCTGCTCCCACACCCGTGCGCGGACCGCGGTGTGGCCGAATCGGAACACCCGGAGAATGCGCCGGGCGGCCCGGTGGCATAGCGTAGGGACGTATCGCATCCGTGCGCGCCGCTTCGGAAAGGAAGTCCCCCAGCATGTCGCAGCAGCCCTACGGCCAGGATCCCGGCCGTCCCATGCCCCCCACCTACACCTCCGGCCAGCAGCAGCCCTACGGCTCGCAGCCGCAGGGCGGAGCGGCCTACGGATCACAGCCCCAGCAGCCGTACGGCTCGCAGCAGCCGGCGTACGGCTCCCAGCCGCAGGGTGGGGCCTACGGGTCCCAGCCCCAGGGCGGCGGCGCCTATGGCTCCCAGCCGCAGCAGTCCTACGGCTCCCAGCCGCAGGGCGGAGCGGCCTACGGCTCCCAGCCCCAGTCCTACGGTCAGCAGCAGGCCTACGGCCAGCAGCAGTCCTACGGGCAGCCGGCCATGGGCGGGCTCCAGCAGAGCCGCCCGCCGGGCCCGGGCCTGCGCCACCCGCTGCCCCCGCAGGCCTACGGCCCCGGGTCGCAGAACTTCTGGCAGCCCACCGAGTCGGAGCGCTCGGCGGCGATGTGGACCCACCTCGGCACGCTGCTCATCGGCTGGCTCATGCCGCTCATCATGTTCATCATGAAGAAGGACGAGTCCGCGTTCGTCCGCGAGCACGCCCGCCAGTCGCTCAACGCACAGATCATGAACGCGATCCTGTGCTACGGCATCATGCTCATCAGCCTGCCGCTGATGCTCGTTTTCATCGGCTTCATCACGTTCTGGCTCGCGTTCATCCCGCCGATCATCTACATCGTCTTCGAGATCATCGCCGCCGTCGCCGCGAACAAGGGCGAGGGCTACAAGATCCCGATGAAGGCCGACATGGTCAAGTGACCTGTCGCGCCCCCGCACGCGCCCCGCACCGGATCACCGGAGCGGGGCGCGCGTGCGTCCTGGACCCGGCTAACGCCCCGTACCCGATGTTCCGGACCTGCAACCGGCACCCATGGCACCGGCCCACCGTGGCGGCGTAGTCTCGGAGCAGACGAAAGGAATCCCCGTGGCATACCCGCCCCCGCACGGACACGTCCCGCCCCAGCCGCAGTTCCCGCAGCACGGTCAGCCTCAGCAGGGCCCGTATCAGCAGCATCCCCAGCAGCCCCCGTACCAGCAGCCCATGCGCCCGCCGCCGGGGTCCGCCCGCGCCGGGGTCCCGCTGCGCGGCCCGCATCCGGTCGGCGCGTACGGACCGGGTTCGGCCCGCTACTGGAACGCCGATCCCGACGAGCGGCAGATGGGGATGTTCGCCCACCTCGGCGGGCTGCTCACCGGCTTCATCACCCCGCTCATCATCTACGTCCTCAAGAAGGACGAGTCGCCCTTCATCCGCGACCAGGCGCGCCACTCCCTCAACGCCCAGATCAGCTATGTCATCTGGACGGTCGCCGCGCTGGTGGTGTTCAGCGTCGTCGGGTTCGTCCTCGCGCTCGTGACATTCGGGCTCGGGCTCTTCCTCATGTACGCCGGCTTCCTGCCGCTCATCGCGCTCCTGGCGTTCGAGATCATCGCCTGCATCAAGGCCAACGAGGGTGAGGGCTACCGGATCCCGTTCTCCCTCGACCTCGTCAAGTGATCACCGGCTCACCTCAGTCGAGGTGGTCGGTGAGCACGCGCACGAGGTGATCGGCGAGCAGTCGGCCGGTCAGGGTGGGCCGCCACTGCCCGCGCGCGGCTGCACCGGGCTCGAGCAGCCCGCTCGCCTCGAACTCCGCGACCGCGCTCCGGGCACCTGCCGGCAGCGAGTCCGGCGGGAGCCCGTCGCGGATCCGGGCGGCGAGCATGATCCGCTCGATCTCGCGCGTGGGCCCATCGAGCACCTCGCGTCCGATCGCCGGGGACTGCCCGGCGCGCAGGCGATCGGCCCAGGCCCGGGGATGCTTGGCGTTCCAGAACCGGGTGCCGCCGATGTGCGAATGCGCCCCGGCCCCGTAGCCCCACCAATCGGCGTTGTGCCAGTAGGCGAGGTTGTGACGGCACCGGTGCTCATCGCCGCGGGCCCAGTTGCTCACCTCGTACCAGTCGTAGCCGGCGGCGGCGAGCAGTGAGTCGGCGAGTTCGTATTTGTCGGCGAGGTCGTCCTCGTCGGGCATCGGCAGCTCCCCGCGGCGCACCTGCATGCCCATCCGGGTGCCCGGTTCGACGATGAGCGAATAGGCGGAGATGTGGTCGGGGGTGCAGGCGAGCGCGGCCTCGAGCGAGGTCCGCCAGTCGGCGAGCGATTCTCCCGGCGTGCCGTAGATGAGGTCGAGGCTGACGTCGAGGCCCGCAGCGCGCACCCAGTCGACGACCTCGGGGATCCGCCGGGCGTCGTGGGTGCGGTCGAGGGTGGCGAGCACGTGGGGCACCGCGGACTGCATGCCCAGCGAGACGCGGGTGAAGCCGGCGGCGGCGAGCTCGGAGAGGTACTTCGGGCTCAGTGTGTCCGGATTGGCCTCGGTGGTGATCTCCGCGCCCGGAGCGAGCTCGAACCGCTCCCGGATGTCGGCGAGCACCCCGGCGAGCACGGCGGCCGGCAGCAGGGTCGGGGTGCCCCCGCCGAAGAACACCGTCTCCACCGGACGCCGCGGCACCTCGGCCCGGTCGAGCACGGAGAGG
Source organism: Brevibacterium pityocampae (assembly GCF_039541555.1). Taxonomy (NCBI): domain Bacteria; kingdom Bacillati; phylum Actinomycetota; class Actinomycetes; order Micrococcales; family Brevibacteriaceae; genus Brevibacterium; species Brevibacterium pityocampae. The sequence continues at coordinate 72,026 of NZ_BAABGL010000018.1, forward strand.
GAGAGGTCGAGCTCGGCGCGGATGCCGTCGCGGAAGTCCGCGCGCGAGGCGCCGGGACCGAGCTCCTCGGCGGTGTAAGTGTTGAAGTCGCAGTAGCCGCACCGGACCCGGCAGTAGGGCACGTGGACGTAGAGGCTCAGGGAGCGCTCCCGGGCACCGGATGCGGCTGCGGGCGGGAGTGCGCCGTCGAGCGGCGGGGTGTCCCCTTCGGGCTGTGCGGGCATCCACCCATCGTGGCACATGTGCACAGGCCGGTCAGCCGCCTATGATGTGGGGTACGTCGCTACCCGGAGGGAATGCATGTCCGCCCCGTACAGCTCGCCGTCGTCCGAACCGCACCGCTCCCCCGCCGGAGAGCCGATGCCGGCCGACGACCGCGGGATATCCGCCCCGCGCACCTGGCGCACCGCGGGCCTGTCCGAGCACCCGCCGGCGGCGGCACCCGCTCCGGTCTCCTCGACGCATCCGCCCGAGCGCGAGATCCGGTTCGTCGACTTCCCCGGGATCGAGGTGACGAGCACCGGCGTGCACACACCGGCCGGCACGATCCCCCTCGACCAGGCGCGCTTCTTCCTCGCCGACCGGACGTGGACCACTCGCAGCACCCCGGGCTGGGCGATCGCGCTGGCGATCGGCGGATTCTTCGTGGTGACGTTCTTCAGCCTGCTGTTCCTGCTCGCCAAGGACGAGCGGACGACGGGCTATGTCGACGTCACGGTGACCGGCGCCGGGGTGAGTTACACATCCTCGGTGCCGATCGCCTCGGCGCGGGCACGCGCGGAGATCCACTCCCGCTGGGCCTACGCCCAGCAGCTCGCCGGGCGCATCTGAGACCGGCCGCGGGGCCGACGGCTACTTCTTGGCGGACTTCGAGTCGTCGGTGGAGAGCGCGGCGATGAAGGCCTCCTGCGGCACCTCGACCCGGCCGACCATCTTCATCCGCTTCTTGCCCTCCTTCTGCTTCTCGAGCAGCTTGCGCTTGCGGCTGATGTCGCCGCCGTAGCACTTGGAGAGCACGTCCTTGCGGATCGCGCGGATCGTCTCGCGGGCGATGATGCGCGAACCCACGGCGGCCTGGATCGGCACCTCGAACTGCTGGCGCGGGATGAGGTCCTTGAGCTTGCCGGCCATGAGCACCCCGTAGGAGTACGCCTTGTCGCGGTGCACGATCGAGGAGAAGGCGTCGACGGGATCCCCGTGGAGGAGCACGTCGACGCGCACGAGGTCGGCGACCTGCTCGCCGTCCATGTCGTAGTCGAGGGAGGCGTAGCCCTTGGTGCGGGACTTGAGCTGGTCGAAGAAGTCGAACACGATCTCCGCCAGCGGCATCCGGTAGCGCAGCTCGACGCGGTCCTCGGACAGGTAGTCCATGCCCTGCATCTGCCCGCGCTTCGACTGGCACAGCTCCATCACCGCGCCGACGTAGTCGCTCGGCAGGAGGACGGTGGCGCGCACCATCGGCTCGCGCACCTCGCGGACCTTGCCGTCGGGGTACTCCGAGGGGTTGGTCACCTCGTGCTCGGTGCCGTCCTCCATGGTGACGTGGTAGACGACGCTCGGGGCGGTGGAGATGAGGTCGAGGTCGAACTCGCGCTCGAGCCGCTCGCGGACGATCTCGAGGTGGAGCAGCCCGAGGTACCCGCAGCGGAAGCCGAAGCCGAGCGCGGCCGACGTCTCCGGCTCGTAGACGAGCGCGGCGTCGTTGAGCTTGAGCTTGTCGAGCGCGTCGCGCAGCACGGGGTAGTCGGAGCCGTCGATCGGGAACAGTCCGGAGAACACCATGGGCTTGGGGTCCCGGTAGCCGCCGAGGGCCTCCTCGGCGGGCTTCCGGGCGGCCGTCACGGTGTCGCCGACGCGCGACTGGCGGACGTCCTTGACGCCGGTGATGAGGTAGCCCACCTCGCCGACGCCCAGGCCCTTGCTCGGGGCGGGCTCGGGGGTGGAGGCGCCGATCTCGAGGAGCTCGTGGGTGGCCTGCGTCGACATCATCACGATCTTCTCCCGCGGCGAGAGCTGCCCGTCGACGACGCGGACGTAGGTGACGACACCGCGGTAGGTGTCGTAGACGGAGTCGAAGATCATCGCGCGGGCAGGTGCGTCGGCATCGCCCTGCGGCGGCGGGATCTCCTCGATGATGCGGTCGAGGACCTCCTCGACGCCCTCACCGGTCTTCCCGGAGACGAGCAGGACCTCCTCCGGCTCGCAGCCGATGAGGTTCGCGAGCTCCGCGGCGTACTTCTCCGGCTGCGCCGCCGGCAGGTCGATCTTGTTGAGCACCGGGATGATCGTGAGGTCGTTCTCCATCGCCAGGTAGAGGTTGGCCAGCGTCTGCGCCTCGATCCCCTGCGCGGCGTCGACGAGCAGCAGCGCGCCCTCGCAGGCGGCGAGCGAGCGGGACACCTCGTAGGTGAAGTCGACGTGGCCGGGGGTGTCGATCATGTTGAGCGCGTACGGGGTGCCGCCGACCGCCCAGGGCATCCGCACCGCCTGGGACTTGATGGTGATCCCGCGCTCCCGCTCGATGTCCATCCGGTCGAGGTACTGGGCGCGCATGTCGCGCTGCTCCACCACGCCGGTGATCTGCAGCATGCGGTCGGCCAGCGTCGACTTGCCGTGGTCGATGTGCGCGATGATGCAGAAGTTGCGGATCAGCTCCGGCGGCGTCGAGGCGACCGCGATCTGGGGGACTGCGGACGCGCTCACCTGAGGTGCCATTGACGTGGGTTCCCTTTCTTCTGGACCGAACACTCATTGTTCCACACCGGCACCGCCGCGCCGACTCGCACCGGGGCCCGCGCCTGCCGCGGGGACGCCGTCCTAGACTGGCGGCATGCCGACCGAGGAGCCTGCACCCGATCCGCTGTCCGTGATGTCGTACAACCTGCGCTACCCGGCGCTCGACCGGAATCCGTGGCGCCGCCGCCGGCCGGTCGCCGCGGCGATGCTCCGGGAGTCCGCGCCGCACCTCGTCGGCTCCCAGGAGGGGGTCCACCGGCAGCTCACCGAGCTCGTCGACGGCCTGCCGGAGCACTACGCATGGCTCGGCGAGGGGCGCGAGGGCGGGGACCGCGGTGAGTTCACCGCGGTGATCTACGACTCCCGCCGGATCGGCATCGACCACGTCTCCGTCGAGTGGCTGTCCGAGCGGCCGCGGGTCGCCGGCTCGGTGTCCTGGGGCGCGCGCACTCCTCGCACCCTCACCGTCGTCGACTGCACCGACCTGCTCACCGGCACCGACCTGCGCTTCCTCAACACCCACCTCGATCACCGCTCCGAGCGCGCCCGCGAGCACTCCGCCGACGCCCTGCTCGCCGCGGTCGCCGGCGCCGGCGGACGGGCGTGCATCCTCACCGGGGACTTCAACGTGTCCCAGGATTCGGCGATCCACGCCCGCCTGCTCGACGAGGGCGGGCTCGCGGACGCCGTGACCGGGGCCCCCTCGCCGGACGCGGACATCAACACCTTCCACGCGTACCGAGGGCCGAAGCGGGAGGGGAATCGGATCGACTGGATCCTCCACTCCCGCGAGCTGCGTCCGGTGCGCACCGCGGTCAACCTGTTCGGCCGGGGGAAGCAGTACCCCTCGGACCATTTCCCCATCGAAGCCGACTTCGTCCCCGCCTGAGCCGGGAGTGAGCTGCGCCCGCCCGGTATCGTGGAACGCATGAACTTCAAGAATCTCGCTCGGCGCGCCGTCAACGCCGGGGTGCGCAGCGGTGTGCGCTATGCGACCCGCAAGCTCCGGGACCCGGCCGCCCGCAATGCACTCGGTGGTCTGCTCGGCGGGCGCGAACCCGCCCAGGTCCTCGAGGAGTACCGCGACCGACCGGACGGCCGCACGCGCGCCAGCGGCGCCCGCGCCGGAGCGAAGCGCTCCGGCTCCGCAGCGAACCCGCCCGCACCCGCCGGACCGCGCGACGGCTTCGACCGCGCCAAGCCGGCGCCCCGCTCCCGGCCCAGGCAGCGCTTCCCGCAGCGTCCCGCCGGCGGCTACCCGGGCGACCACACCGGCCCGATCCGGCCCGTCTACGCCCCCGACCTCGACGGCGACGCCGATCCCGGGGAGGTCGTGTGGGGGTGGGTCCCCTACGAGGAGGACCACACGCAGGGCAAGGACCGGCCGGTGCTCATCATCGGCCACGAGGGCCGCTGGCTGCTCGGCCTCATGCTCACGAGCAAGGACAATGTGCCCGGCGGGGTCGGCGAGGTCCGCTCCGACGGGCGGTCGCGCTGGATCAACATCGGGAGCGGCGACTGGGACTCCCAGGGCCGGCCCTCGGAGGTGCGACTCGATCGGGTCATCCGGATCGACGACCACGCCGTGCGGCGCGAAGGGGCGATCATGCCGATGGAGCTGTTCTCCCGCGTCGTGTCCGAGGTGCGCGCCGGCACCTGAACCGTGTAGTCTGGTGTGCTGTATGTTCACCACGGTGTGTGTCTCACCTTGGTCGGGTGGACGTACACCTGCTCAGCATTGAGTGACGCTCGTGTTTCCCCGCGATGTCGTCCACCGGTGGGCGGGCAGCCCTCACGACCATCCATGAACACGAACACGAAAGAGTGTCGAAGTTGGCAAACATCAAGTCCCAGATCAAGCGGAACCTGACGAACGAGAAGGCCCGTCTGCGCAACAAGCAGGTGCGCACCGAGGTCAAGTCCGTCACCCGCGTCGTGCGCGAGCAGGTCGAGGCCGGCAACGCCGATGAGGCGAAGACCGCTCTCCAGGCGGCCTCGCGCAAGCTCGACAAGGCCGTGTCGAAGGGCGTGCTGCACAAGAACACGGCAGCCAACCGCAAGTCGAAGCTGGCGAAGCTCGTCAACGGTCTCTGAGCCGCTTCCCACGCGCAGAGCCGGTTCCCGCAGTGCGGGGGCCGGCTCTCGTCATGTCCGGGCCCGCGGGCAGTGCCAGACGCAGTGCCGGGACTGGAGACGGGCTCAGTGCCGGCGGGCCTGCGCGCTCACCCGGGTGACGAGCCGTTCGACGGCGTAGACCGGGTCCCGGCCGGCGCCTTTGACCTCCTCGTCCGCGCGGGCGACCGCGAGGAGCGCCTGGCCGAGTGCGAGGTCGTTCCAGGAGCGGAGGTCGCGGCGGGCGCGGTCGACCTGCCAGGGGGCCATCTTGAGCTCCGAGGCGAGCTGGCCGGGACTGCCGGAGACCCCCTGGACGCGGGCCATGGTGCGCAGCTTGAGCGCGAGCGCGGCGACGAGCGGCACCGGGTCGGTGCCGGTGGCGAGCGCGTGACGCAGCAGCGTGAGGGCCTCCGCGGAGCGGCCGGCGACCGCGGCGTCGGCGACCTTGAAGCCGGTCGCCTCGACCCGCCCGCCGTAGTAGCGATCGACCATCGCCTCGGTGATCGGCCCCGTAGTGTCCTGGAGGAGCTGCTCGATCCCGGCGTTGAGCTCGGACAGGTCCGCGCCGAGCGCGCTCATGAGCGCGGCGAGGGCCGGGGGCTCGATGGTCCGCTCGGCGCGCTTGAACTCCGCGAGTGCGAAGTCCTGGCGGTCGGATTCGCTCTTCATCACCTGTGCGTCGATACGCGGGTAGCCGGCCTTGTCGATCGCGGTGAGGAGCTTGGAGCCGCGGTTCCCCCCGGAGTGCTTGAGGAGGACGACGGCGTCCTCGTTGACCTCGCCGACGTAGGCCAGTGCGTCCTGGAGGAAGTCGTCGCCGCACTGGGCGACGGAGTCGACGATGACGAGCTTGCGGGTGGCGAACAGCGACGGGGCGGCGGCCATCGCGAGGTCGCCGGCCTCGTAGCGCACGGCGTCGAGGTGCGTGGTCTCGAGGTCCTTGTGCTTGCGGCAGGCCGCGACGATGCGGTCCTGCGCCTTGCGCACGAGCACGGATTCGCCGCCGGAGATCACGACGACCGGCGCCGGCTTGGCGCGGGTCCACGGCACGAGGGTCTTCTTGGCTGCCACGTGCTCCACCCTACCGGTGGGCGCGGACACGGGACTCCCTCACACCGGGCATCGCGCACCTCCCCCGGCGGCCGCGACCCGCGGGCCCGGGGTGAGCGCGAGCGTGCCGCACTCGTCGGTGCGCAGTACGGGTGCGGTGCCGAACGCCGCGAGGCTGCCGGCACTCGGGTGGCCGTAGCCGTTGTCCTCCCCCACCGACACGACGCCCAGGCGCGGTGCGGCCGCGGTGTAGAACTCCGGGCTGAGATCGCTCGAACCGTGGTGCGGGGCGAGCAGCACGTCGACGGGCGGCACGGTGCGGGCGAGCCGGCGCTGCTCGGCCTCCCCGATGTCCCCGGGGACGAGCACGGTGAGGCCGGGCACAGTGACGAGGACGACCGCGGAGGAGGCGTTCGTGTCCTCCGCTGCGTCGTCGTCCGCCGTGCCGCCGGCTCTCGCACTACCGTCCGGCGCCGTCCCCGTGACTGCTGATCCCGTGCCTGCTGACCCCGCCGGTGGCCAGAGGATCTCCCAGCTCGCCCGGCCCGCGGAGAACCGCGCTCCCGCCTCGACCTCGGTGACGGGGACGCCCGGGTGCGCGCCGAGGAGCGCACGGGCCCGCCGGTGTCCTCCGGCCCCGGCCGGGAACTGGATCGCGGTGAGGCTGCGGCCGCGCACCACGCCGGGGTGCCCGGCGACGTGGTCGGCGTCGAAGTGGGAGACGAGCAGCTGCACCTCGCGGATCTCCGCCGCCGACAGGCAGGAATCGACGGTGGCGGAATCCGGTCCGGTGTCGATGAGGAGGGCCTGCTCGGCTCCGAGCCGCACGAGGGTCGCGCTCCCCTGCCCGACGTCGCAGACGAGGACCTGCCAGTCCGCCGGCACCCGCCGGTGCACCACCGGGAGGAGAGTGCCGGCGAGCAGGCAGAGGACGAGCACCGCGGCGCCGATGGCGGGGCCGGCCCCGAGGCGGAGGAGGACGGCGAGAGCGAGCCCGAGCGCGGCAACGGCGGCCAGGACGATCCCCAGGGCACCGGTGGGCCACGGCCACACCGCGGCGGGCAGCTCTGTGCCCACCCGGGCGAGCCTGGCGATCCACCACGCGCACCCCGTCGCCGGCAGTGCGAGCAGTGAACCGCACAGCTCGATGGCTGCGAGCACGGGTCCGGCGGCCGCTGCGGCGAGCAGTCCGAATGCCAGGACGAGCATCCCGAGCAGGGTCGCCGGTGCGACGAGCGGGGCGGCGAGCACGTTCGCCGGGACCGCCCAGGCGCTCAGGGTGCCGCCGATTCCGAGGAGAACCGGGGTCACCCCGATCTGTGCGGTGATCGGCACCGCGAGGGCGGCGGCGACCGGATAGGGCACCCGCCGGGCCTGCAGCAGCTCGGTGAGCCCGGGGCCGAGGAGCACGAGGGCCGCGGTGGCGGCGACGGAGAGGTGGAAGCCCGGTTCCCCGGCGAGAGCGGGCCGCAGCACGATCACCCCGATCACGGCGCTCGCGAGGACGGCCGGGCCCCGCGTGCCGGTGCCGCGCAGGAGCACGATCGCACCGACGAGGCCCATCCCGGCGGCCCGGATGACGCTCGGCTCGGGTCCGACGACGAACACGTAGCCGGTGGTGACGACCACCGCGGCCCCGATCGCCCAGCCGCGTCCCGCTCCGGTGCGCCGCACCGTCCACATGACGCCGAGGGCCACGATGGAGATGTTCGAGCCGGACACCGCGGTGAGGTGGGCGAGCGACACCGTGCGCATGTCCTCCTCGAGGCCGGGAGCGAGCCCCTCGACGTCGCCGACGACGAGCCCGGGGAGCAGCCCCGCCCCGTCATGGTCCCGGGCTCCACCGAGTGCCGCCGCTCCGCCGTCCGCCCCTTCACCGAGCGCGCAGCGGGCGAGGAAGCCGCGCACCTCTGCGCGCAGCCGCCACGCCGGGCCCGGCTCCTCGAGGACGGTGAGCGGCGCGTCGGCGAACAGGGCCGCGGCGGCCCCCTCGGGCTCGATCCGTCCGGTCACGTGCACCCGGGAGCCGGCGGGCGGGAGCGGCTCGCGGGAGATCACGGTGACCGGACCGGCGGCGGTGCGCAGCTGGGCCCGGTGCGCACCCGAAGGCCCGGTGACGGGATCGGTGAGGACCGTCGCCTCGCCGGCGTACTCCCCCGGTGCATCGGGCACGACGGTGCGCGCGGTCCACACCCCGGCGCTCACCGCGGCGGCGAGCAGTCCCACCGACAGCACCCAGGCCAGCAGGCCGCGTGCGCGGACCGCGCGCCTCAACAGGAGCAGCGCGGCGGCCAGGGTGCACAGGAGCGCGGCGACGACGGGCGCCCAGCCGTGCACGGGGACCACGGCAGCCACCCAGGCGCACGTCGCGGCGAGGACGAGCCGGGTGGTCGCGGCCCGTTCGAGGAGCCAGGTCCTCACGGCGCTCATACCGTCACCAGGTCACGGAGGCGTGCGAGGGTCGCGTCTCCGATCCCCGGCACGTCGATGAGGTCGTCGACGGCGGCGAAGGGCCCGTTCTCGGTGCGGTGGGTGATGATCGCCTCCGCCGTGGCCGGGCCCACGCCGGGCAGCGTGTCGAGACCGGCGGCATCGGCGGTGTTGATGTTGACGAGCGGCTGCCCGGGCGGTCCGGGACCCGGCCCGGCCGGCGGTGCGCCGGGCGCCGGTGGGACCGCGGGCGGTGCAGCAGGTGCCGCGGGTGCGGCTCCCGGTGCGTCCTCGCCGTGGGCGGGCACGATGATCTGCTCGCCGTCGGTGAGCACGCGGGCGAGGTTGATCGCACTCGTGTCGGCGTCGTCGGTAGGGCCTCCGACGGCGGTCAGGGCGTCGGCGACCCGGCTGCCGTGCGGCAGCTGCACGACCGCGGGGCGCGCGACGGCGCCGACGACGTGGACGGTGATCTCCACCGGCGCGCTCGTCGCGGCAGCCGGGCCGGACTCGGCAGTGCTGCTCGCCGCCACCGGCTCGCCGACCGGCAGTTCCGCGGGCTCCTCCGTGGGGGCCAGCACCACGAAGGCGACGATCCCGGCGAGCACGACGCCGAGCACGGCGAGGACGGCGAGCTTCGCCGGCACCGGTCGGGAGCGCGGAGCGGGATCCTCCTCGGGCTCCTCGTCCTCGGGCAGCCAGCCGTGGGTGCTGCTCCGTCCGACGAGGAGGGCGAAGCGGTCGTCCGGTGAGGGTGCCATGCGCCCGAGATTAGGTCTCGGGACACCGCGGATCACCCGTCACCCCGGCCCTGTGGACGGCACCGCGGCCGTCCACCGCAACCGACCGCAGGCGTGGCCGGGGCTGTGACCCGAGGACGGGCCGGGACTCAGCGGGCCGGTGTCAGGGGCGCGTCTGCACGGCGACGCCGAGCGCGCCAGGGCCCACGTGGGCGGTGATCACCGTGGAGAGCACCTCGGTGCGCACCACGGTGCCGGCGGGGAGATCCGCGGCGGCGAGCTTCTCCTGCATCCGCCGCACCCCGGCCCCAGCGGTCTCCGGGGTCGACTCGGGGTGGAGGAGGACGACCTCGAGCGCGGCGTCGGCCGCCCGCTCCCGGTACTCCGCGCAGGATTCCGCGACGAGCGCGACGAGCCGGTCCTCAGCCTTCGCCATCGTCCGCACCCGGGCCAGCGGCACCACCGCGCCCTCGCGCAGCCCGAGCACCGGGGTGATCGCGAGCGCCCGCCCGAGCAGCGAGGCAGCTCGGCCGATCCGGCCGCCGCGCCGCAGGTACTCGAGATCCTCAGGGACGAAGAAGGTGCGGGTCTCGGCCTCGCACCAGTCGGCGACCTCCCCGGCGACGGCCGTCGGCGGCAGGTCGGAGGCGATGCCGGCGACGGCGACCGCGACCGCTCCGGCGAGGCCGGCCGAGGTGGTGCGGGAGTCGATGAGGTGCACGGTGAGCTCGGGGTGCTCGGCCGCAGCGGCGACCGCCGAGCCGTGCGTGCCGGAGAGCACCGCGGGCAAGGTCAGGACGAGCACCTCGGCCGCACCGCGCTCCGCGAGCTCGCCGAGCGCGGCGGAGAACGCCTGCGCGCTCGGCATCGACGTCTGCACACGGGCGCCGGAGCGCATGTGCTCGCACAGCTCGTCGGGCGACCATCCGCCGTCGGCGCGCATCTCCTCGCCCACCTCCACGCTGAGGTCGACGACGCGGAAGAGACCGCCGAGCGCCGCCTCGAGCTCCGCACGCCGGGCGGCGGACAGCTGGGCGGTGGAGTCGACGACGACGGCGGTGCTCATGGCCGACCCAGCGCCCGATACGTCCAGCCGGCTGCGCGCCACTGCACGGGGTCGAGGACGTTGCGGCCGTCGACGATCGCCCGGCCGCGCACCAGGTCCGCCGCGTGCTCGGGCTCGAGCTGCCGGTACTGCGGCCATTCGGTGAGGAGGAGCACCGCGTCGGCATCGCGCAGCGCCGTGTCGAGGTCGGGCTCGTAGCCGAGGTCGGGGAACATCCGGCGTGCGTTGTCGATCGCCTGCGGGTCGGTGACGGTGACGGTGCCGCCCTGGAGGCTGATGAGGCCGGCGACCGCGAGCGCCGGCGAGTCCCGGACGTCGTCGGAGTCGGGCTTGAAGGCGGCTCCGAGGATGGTGATGTGCTTGCCGATGAACGAGCCGTGGACGACTTCGCGGGCGAGGTCGACCATGCGCACCCGGCGGCGCATGTTGATCGAGTCGATCTCGCGGAGGAACGCGACCGCCTGGTCCGCGCCGAGCTCCCCGGCCCGGGCCATGAACGCCCGGATGTCCTTGGGCAGGCAGCCGCCGCCGAAGCCGAGGCCGGCGTTGAGGAACTTGCGGCCGATCCGGTCGTCCATCCCGATCGCGTCGGCGAGCAGCGTGACGTCCGCCCCGGCGGCCTCGCACAGCTCGGCCATCGCGTTGATGAAGGAGATCTTCGTGGCGAGGAAGGAGTTCGCCGCGGTCTTGACGAGCTCGGCGGTCGCGTAGTCGGCGACGAGGCGCGGGGTGCCGGCGGCGAGCGTCGCCGCGTACACCTCGTCGAGCGCAGCGGTCGCCTGCTCGCCGGCCGCGCCCTCGGGCACGCCGTAGACGAGCCGGTCCGGGGTCACGGTGTCCTCCACCGCATGGCCCTCACGGAGGAACTCGGGGTTCCACGCGAGCTCGGCGCCGGTGGGTCGGATGAGCTCGGCGAGGCGGGCGGCGGTGCCGACCGGCACGGTCGACTTGCCGACGACGAGGTCCCCGGCCTTGAGGACCGGGAGCAGCGATTCGACGGCGGCGTCGACATAGGTGAGGTCGGCGGCGAACTCGCCGCGGCGCTGCGGGGTGCCCACGCACACGAAGTGGACGGTCGCCTCGGCGGCCGCCGCGATGTCGGTGGTGAAGGTGAGGACGGCCGGGGCGTCGGCGTCGTCGCTCTGCGCGGAGGCGAGCAGCTCCTCGAGGCCGGGCTCGAAGAACGGCGCACGCGCGGCGGAGAGGGACTCGATCTTCGCCTCGTCGACGTCGACGCCGACCACGCGGTGTCCGAGCGACGCCATGGCCGCGGCGTGGACCGCGCCGAGGTACCCGCATCCGATGACCGAGATCGTGCTCATGTTCCACCTGTCCTTGTGTTCGCTGTCGCGGCGGCGGGGCCCGCCGCCTCCCAGCATAGAGCGACCCGCCGCCGCACCGCTCACCGGCCGGCGGGTCGGATGCGCGTGGGCAGGCTGCGCATTGAGTACCCTGGGGGCGTGAAGCGATTCGGTGATTTCCTCGTCAACTCCCCCGCCGCACTGCTGCTCGGGGGGACGACGGTCGTGCTGCTCGTCCTCTTCCTCATCCCCGGCCTCCACCCGATCGCCTGGATCATCGGTCTGCTCGCCGTCGTCGTGCTCGCCGGGGTGCTCGTGCTGTGGTTCCTCGAGTGGCGGCGCACCCAGGACCGGATCGACCAGCTCAACGCCCGCCTGGCAAAGGCGCACGCGGCGATCGGCGGGGTCAGCCTGAGCCCGGTCGCCGAGGACGAGCCGTCGGCGGACACCGTGCGCGCCGAGCGCATCCGGGAGCTCTTCCCCACGGGCTCGGGCCTCGTCCAGGAGCTGCGGGTGGAGTCCGGCTTCAGCCCTCTGCCGACCGCACTCGTGGCCCCGCTGCGGGAGTTCCTCGACGAGTTCTCGCACGCGAGCTTCGAGAACCCCGCCTCGCATTTCGCCTTCATGGACCTCTACCGGGCCGGCACCGCGCTCACCGAGTGGCTCGACTCGCAGACCCAGGACACCGCCGGGAAGCTCGAGATGGCGCCCGGTGACGTGCGTGAGGGCGGCTGGCGCGGCTTCGCCGAGGCGCGCGAGGCCGGGCAGCGTCGGATCGATGCCTTCCTCTCCACCCGTCAGGCCTTCGAGCGCACCGCCCTGGAGAACGACGTCCTCGGATGAGTCGGCGCCTGCCGCCCGGTGCGGCCGCGGCAGCGGTGGCCGCCGGCGGGCTCCTCGGCACTCTCGGCCGGTTCGCGCTCACCGGGTCCCCCGTCTCCGAGCTCACTGCGCTCGCCCTCGTCAACGGCGCCGGCACCCTCGCCCTCGCCGTCCTGCTCAGCGCCCTGCACGGCATCGATTCGGCGCGCGCGAGCGGCTGGCGGCTGTTCGCCGGGACCGGCGTGTGCGGCTCGCTCACCACGTGCTCCGCGCTCGGGATCGCACTGCTCCGGACGGATCCCGCGACCGCGCTGCTCGCCGGCGCCGGGTTCGCCGTCGGCGGGACGCTGTGCGCGGGGCTGGGCTGGTGGGCCGGCCGGCGTCTCAGGCCGCGCCCATGATCGTCCTCGTGGGGCTCGCCGGGGCGGCGGGCGCGCTCACCCGCTGGCAACTCGATGCGGTGCTCACCCGGGTCCTGCCGCAGGCCTGGCGGCCCCTGTCGATCCTGCTCATCAACGTCCTCGGCAGCGGTCTGCTCGGCGTCCTCGCCGGGCATTCGGCGCCGGTGCCGGTCATCGCGGGTGCAGGGTTCCTCGGCGCCTTCACGACCTTCTCCACCGCTTTCGTCGACGTGCTCCGTCTGCTCCTGGCGCGGCGCCGGGCCGCGGCGGTGCTCTACGGCGCGGCGACCCTCGCGCTCAGCGTCGCCGCCGCGGCGGCCGGGTGCGCGCTCGGCGGGTGGTGAGGGGCAAGTGGCCGAGGTGCCCCGCTGCCGGCAGGCCCGACGCCGGGTTGGTCGGTGGCATCGAGCTCAGCGCCGGATCCACCCCGCTCAACGCCGTCGAGCTCAGTGCCGGATCCACCAGCTGTCGCTCGGGGCCACCGGCATCTGCCGCTTGTGCTCGCTCGACCGGTAGCGGTCCTCGATCCGCTGAGCGACCTCCGCTGCGACCTCGCGGCCCTCGAGGTAGTCGTCGATCTGCTCGTAGGTGAGCCCGAGCGAGGACTCGTCGGTCTGTCCCGGCGCCTCGTCGAGGAGATCCGCGGTGGGCGCCTTGAGATAGGTGCTCTCCGGGGCCTCCAGGTGGGCGAGCAGCGCCCTCCCCTGGCGCTTGGTCAGACCGGCCAGCGGCACGATGTCGGCCGCCCCGTCCCCGTGCTTGGTGTAGAAGCCGGTGACCGCTTCCGCGGCGTGGTCGGTGCCGATGACGAGCAGCGACTTCTCCGCGCCGATCGCGTACTGCACGACCATGCGCATCCGGGCCTTGACGTTGCCCTTGTTGAAGTCGCTGATCGGGTGGCCGAGCGCCTGCTCGAGATCCGCCGCCGTGCCGTCGGTGCCGCCTGCGATGTTCACCGTGAGCACCTCGTCGGCTCCGATGAAGTCGAGCGCGGTCCGGGCGTCGGCCTCGTCGTGCTGCTCCCGGTAGGGCAGGCGCACGGCGCAGAGTCGGGCCTCGTGCCGGCGGCGGCGCAGCTCCTCGGCGGCGAGCTGGGCGAGCCGCCCGGCGAGCGTCGAGTCCTGACCGCCGGAGATCCCGAGCACGAACCCGGAGGCGCCGGCGGTGAGGCAGTACTCGACGAGGAACTGCACGCGTCGCTCGACCTCCACGGCGGGGTCGATCGAGGGCTGGACGCCCAGGGCCTGTCGGATGGAGTCGGAGAGTGCGCTCATACCCCCAGGCTACCGACTCGATGTGACACCGGTGTTACCGCGTCAGGCGTCGGGCACGATGTTGACGAGCTTCGGGGCGCGCACGATGACCTTGCGGACTCCCGCGCCGTTGAGCGAGCGCTGCGCGCCCTTCGAGGCGAGCGCGAGTGCCTCGAGCTCGTCGGCGGCGATGTCCGGGGCGACCTCGAGCCGCTCGCGCACCTTCCCCTTGACCTGCACGACGCAGGTCACGGTGTCGGGCACCAGGTAGCGCTCGTCGTGCACCGGGAACGGCACGTAGGTGATTGTCCCGCTGTGGCCGAGCAGCTCCCAGATCTCCTCGCCGAGGTGCGGGGCGAGCGGGGCGAGCATGACGGTGAGGGGCTCGATCACCTCGCGCGGGGCGACGCCCACCTTGGTCAGGTGGTTGGTGAGCACGATGAGCTTGGCGATCGCGGTGTTGAATCGCAGGTGCTCCATGTCCTCGCGGACCCCGGCGATCGTGCGGTGGAGGACTGCCCGGGTCGCGTCGTCGGCCGGTTCCTCGGTGACGCGCGAGGCCCCGGTCGCCTCGTCGACGACGAGGCGCCACACGCGCTGCAGGAAGCGCTGCGCGCCGCTCACCGCGCGGGTCTCCCAGGCGCGGGACTGCTCGAGCGGACCCATCGACATCTCGTACACCCGGAAGGTGTCCGCGCCGTACTCGGCGTACATCTGGTCCGGGGTCACCATGTTCTTCAGCGACTTGCCCATCTTCCCGTACTCGCGGGAGACCTGCTTGCCCTCGTACCAGAACGTCGACTCGGAGCCCTCGACGCGCTCCTCGACCTCCTCGGCGGGCACGTAGGCGCCGCGCTCGTCGGTGAAGGCGTAGGCCTGGATGTAGCCCTGGTTGATGAGCCGGTGGAACGGCTCGAAGGAGCTCACGTGGCCGAGGTCGAACAGCACCTTGTGCCAGAACCGGGCGTAGAGCAGGTGGAGCACGGCATGCTCGACGCCGCCGACGTAGAGGTCGACGCCGCCGGACTCGCCCGGCGCGTCCGGTCCCAGCCAGTAGGCCTCGTTGGCCGGGTCGACGAGCTTCTCGTCGTTGTGCGGGTCCGCGTAGCGCAGCTGGTACCAGGATGAGCCGGCCCAGTTGGGCATGGTGTTCGTCTCCCGGCGGTACACCTTGGGGCCGTCGCCGAGGTCGAGGGTGACGTTCACCCAGTCGGCATTGCGTCCCAGCGGCGGCTCGGGCTCGCTGTCGAGGTCGTCGGCGTCGAAGGTGCGCGGGGAGAAGTCGGGCACCTCGGGCAGGTCGACGGGCAGCTGGTCGGCGGGCAGCGCGATCGGCGTGCCGGCCTCGTCGTAGACGATGGGGAACGGCTCGCCCCAGTAGCGCTGGCGGGAGAACAGCCAGTCGCGCAGGCGGTACTGCGTGGTCGCCCGGGCCAGTCCCTTGCCCTCGAGCCAGGCGAGCATGCGCTCCTTGGCCTCGTCGACGGATAAGCCGTCGAGGTCGATCTCCGCGTTCCGCGAGTTGATCTTCGCACCCTCGCCCGTGTACGCGGAGTCCTCGTCGTGGCCCTCGGCCGGCTGCACGGTGCGGATGTAGGGCAGGCCGAAGGCGCGCGCGAAGTCCCAGTCGCGCTGGTCCTCGGCCGGCACGCCCATGACCGCGCCGGTGCCGTATCCCATGAGGACGTAGTCGGCGACGAACACCGGCATGGACTCCCCCGTCGCGGGGTTGGTTACCGAGGTGCCGGTGAACACGCCGGACTTCTCACGGCTCTCCTGCCGCTCGACCGGGGTGAGGCGGGCGGCCCGCTGCTGGTAGGCGGCGACCGCCTCGGCCGGGGTGGCCGCTCCCCCGCGCCAGGATTCCGGCACGTCCGCGGCGTAGGACTCCGCGGTCACGGCGTCGACGAGCGGGTGCTCGGGGCTGAGCACGAGCGAGGTCGCGCCGAACAGGGTGTCCGGGCGCGTCGTGTAGACCTCGAGCGGAACGCCGTCGGGGCCGTCGAAGGCGAGCACGGCACCGGTCGAGCGGCCGATCCAGTGGCGCTGCATGTGCTTGACCGCGGCCGGCCACTCGACGGTGTCGAGGTCGTCGGCCAGCCGGTCGGCGTACGCGGTGATCCGCATGTTCCACTGCTTGAGCCTGCGGGTGTACACGGGGAAGTTGCCGCGCTCCGAGCGGCCCTCGGCGGTGACCTCCTCGTTCGCGAGCACGGTGCCCAGGCCGGGGCACCAGTTGACCGGGGCTTCGGAGATGTAGGCGAGGCGGTGCTGCTGGAGCACGGCCTCACGGGCCGCTGCGTCGAGCTCCGACCAGGGTGAACCGGTGCCGGTGTCGCGGCCGGCCTCGAACTGCGCGACGAGCTCGCTGATCGGGCGCGCGCCGCCCTGTCCGTCGCGCGCCTCGGGGTCGTACCAGGAGTCGAAGATCTGCAGGAAGATCCACTGCGTCCACTTGACGAACTCCGGGTCGGTCGTCGCGAAGGTGCGGGCGTCGTCGTGCCCGAGTCCGAGCCGCCGCAGCTGCCGGCGCATGTTCGCGATGTTCTCCTCGGTGGTGACCCGCGGGTGCTGGCCGGTCTGCACCGCGTACTGCTCCGCCGGCAGGCCGAAGGCGTCGTAGCCCAGCGAGTGCATGACGTTCTTGCCGAGCATCCGGTTGAATCGCGCATAGACGTCGACGGCGAGGTAGCCGAGCGGGTGCCCGACGTGCAGCCCCTTGCCCGAGGGGTAGGGGAACATGTCCATGAGGTACACCGGCTCGAGGTCGGCGGCGCGCACGCCCCGGGGCACCTCGGTGAGATCGCCGACGGGGTTGGGCGCCGCGAAGGTCCGGTTCTCCTGCCACCGCTGCTGCCACTTCGTCTCGATCCGTCCGGCGAGCTCCGCGTCGTAGCGGAAATCAACGGGATCGGGCTGCTCGGCGGCAGAGGTCATGGGTGTCCTTTCACAGGCGGATCAGGGGCCCCTCCATGGTACGCCCTGGCCCCCGTGGCTGCGAGGCGACGGCACGGCGGCGATCGCCGGTAGGCTACCAGTCAGTAGCCGCGCGTCTCGGCGGCGGCCCCGGCCCGAGCCGGGCGGAAGTATGGAGAAACGGCAACGATTCCGCGCCGGACTCCCACCGGGCTCCGCGATCCGCCCTAGGATCGAGGGGACGCCCGCACGCCGAGTCCGTGGCCGTCCGCACCGGTCGCAATCGAAGGAGACTTGCACATGACAGCGAACACCATGGTCCAGTCGGTCACGCCGATCGAGGGATTCGTCCTCGACACCACCTCGTCGACCACCGACACCCTGCTCGCCCGGGTCGCCGTCGACCCGCAGGCGCCGCTCCTCGCCAAGCCCGCCGGCGACGGCTGGACCGAGGTCACCGCGCAGGAGTTCCTCGACGACGTCAGGTCCGTGGCGCGCGGGCTCATCGCCAAGGGCGTGGAGCGCGGCCAGCGGGTGGGCCTGTTCGGGCAGACCGCCTACGAGTGGACGTTGGCGGACTACGCGATCTGGTACGCCGGCGGCGTCACCGTGCCGTTCTACGAGACCTCGTCGAACGACCAGCTCATGTGGATGATCGAGGACGCGGAGGTCACCTGCGGCTTCGTCCAGTCCCAGGAGCACGCGCAGCGGATCGTGCGGGCCACCGAGGGCCGCGAGGCGACGATCTGGGTGTACGACGGCGCCGGCCTCGCCGAGCTCCGCGCCGCCGGGGATTCGGTGTCCGAGCAGCAGCTCGAGGAGCGCCGCGCCTCCGTCACCTCCGAGGACGTCGCGACTCTGATCTACACCTCGGGCACCACCGGCAAGTCGAAGGGCTGCGTCCTCACCCACGCCAACTTCGTGCAGACCGTGCAGGCCTCGGCCCACCAGCTGCCCGAGGTCGCCCGCCCCGGTGCGCGCTGCCTGCTCTTCATCCCGCTCGCCCACGTGTTCGCCCGCTTCATCCAGGTGCTCACCATCAGCACCGGCGGTGTGCTCGCCCACAGCGCGGACCTCACCAAGCTCACCGACTCGCTCGCCTCGTTCAAGCCGAACTTCATCCTCGGCGTGCCGCGCGTGTTCGAGAAGGTCTTCAACTCCGCGCTCGCCAAGGCCGAGGCCGGCGGCAGGGGCAAGATCTTCCGCCGCGCCGAATCCGTCGCCGTCGCCTACTCCCGCGCCCTCGGCACCGGCTCCGTGCCGCTCGGCATCCGGGTCCAGCACGCACTGTTCGACCGCCTCGTGTACTCGAAGCTCCGCGCGGTCATGGGCGGCGAGGCCACCCACGCGGTGTCCGGGGGCGGGCCGCTCGGCGAGCACCTCGGCCACTTCTTCCGCGGCATCGGGCTCACCGTGCTCGAGGGCTACGGGCTCACCGAGACCACCGCGCCGATCACCGTGAACATCACCGCGAACTCGAAGATCGGCACCGTCGGCGTGCCGCTGCCGGGCTGCGCGATCGCGATCGCCCCGGACAACGAGATCCTCGCCAAGGGCGTGAGCGTGTTCCGCGAGTACTGGAAGAACGAGAAGGCCACCGCGGAGTCGTTCGTCGACGGCTGGTTCGCCACCGGTGACATCGGCGAGCTCGACGCCGACGGCTACCTCCGGATCACCGGCCGCAAGAAGGAGCTCATCGTCACCTCGAGCGGCAAGAACGTCGCCCCGGCGCCGCTCGAGGACCAGCTCCGCCGCCACCCGATCATCGCTCAGCCGGTGGTCATCGGCGACAACCGGAAGTTCATCTCCGCACTGGTGTTCCTCGACCCGGAGATGCTCCCGGCGTGGCTCGAGAACAAGGGCCTGCCGGCGATGTCGCTCGAGGAGGCCGCCGGGCACGAGCGCGTGCAGCAGGCGGTGTCCCGCGCGATCGAGCGGGCCAATCAGACGGTGTCCAAGGCCGAGGGGATCAAGGAGTTCCGGATCGTGCCGACCGAGCTGTCGGAGCAGAACGGCTACCTGTCGGCCAAGCAGTCGGTCAAGCGCCACCTCATCGACCGCGACTTCACCGAGGTCATCGAATCGATCTACTCCACCGACACGCGACCCGGCACCACCGGCGCCTGACGCCGGGAGCCATCTGCGCCCGCACGGGGCGGCCGTCCGGAGTCAGGTCCGCGCGGCCGCCCCGTCGGCGTTGCGCCGTCGGTGCTCCTGCCAGGTCACCGCCGCACCGGTGCCGGCGAGGACGAGCACGAGGGCCACGGCACCGCCGATCGTCGTGTCGAGCACCCGGTGGGTGAGGATGAGCGACACCGGCGCGGGGACGGAGAGCTGCCCGACGAGCAGCGCGAGCGGCGTGATGAACAGCAGCGCGAACCAGTACACCTGGCCGACGAAGAGCTCCGCGAGCACCTGGCACACCGCGGCGACGACGATGGTGGCCGCGATCGAGGGCTCCGCGAGCAGGATCAGACCGGTGACGACCACCCCGACGGCGGTGCCGAGGACCCGGTGCGCGATCCGGGTGACCTGCCGGGGTGCGTGCGGGCGGGGCATGCACGCCGCGACCGCGACCGCAGCCCAGTAGGAGTGGCTGAGCCCGAGGCCCGCGGCGAGCAGGAGTGCGGTGACCACCCCGAGCGCGGTCTCACCCGCGTGGAGCCACACGACGGGATCGCGCAGCGCGGCCGGTGTGCGGGTGACCTTCCGCAGCTGCTGGAGGTGCCGCCGGTGCCCGCCCCGGACTCTGCGCGGCAGCCACCCGAGGAGCGCGACGAGCACGCAGAAGATCACCGTGCCCGCCGACAGCGCGAACCTGGGCCAGAACTCTCCCGCGGTGAGCGGGATCGAGGAGATCACCGCGAAGGCGAAGACGAAGAACACCGAGCCGAACGGCACCCAGCCCATGACGGAGGACAGCACGACGCCGAGCCCGGAGACGATGATGAGCCCGATCACCGTCGCGACCGGCGGGCCGCCGAGCAGCGCGACGAGCATCGCCGCGGCGATGATGAGGAGGAACGTCGCGCCGGCGGTGCTCACCGTGACCCAGCGGGAGCGGTAGGCCTCCGAGCGGCCGTAGAGGGAGGTGAAGGCGGCGAAGGCGACATAGGCCGACAGGTGCGGGACGCCGGCGAGCAGCAGGGCGAGCAGCGGCATGAGCACGCAGATCCCGGCGCGCAGCCCGGCCTCGACGTCGAGGAGGCCGAGCGACCTCGGCCACATCCAGCCCGGCGCCCACCGCACCGGATCGTCTCACATCCGCGGCCCCGGGTGCATATGACAGGATGAAC
Source organism: Brevibacterium pityocampae (assembly GCF_039541555.1). Classification (NCBI taxonomy): domain Bacteria; kingdom Bacillati; phylum Actinomycetota; class Actinomycetes; order Micrococcales; family Brevibacteriaceae; genus Brevibacterium; species Brevibacterium pityocampae. Next base: position 92,152 of record NZ_BAABGL010000018.1, read on the forward strand.
GCAGACCGGCGCACCGCTGCCCGGGACACCCTCGAGGCGGCACCGGAGTCACCAACACCCCAGTCAGCGACAGGAGGGCACCGTGGACGCGGAGCACGACACCAAGGGCAGCTACGTCACCAAGGGCCAGGAGTTCAACCGGGACACGAACTACATCACCGACCGGATCCTCGACGATCCGCAGGCCGAGTGGCCGGTCGAGGCCGGCCGCTACCGGCTCATCGCCGCGCGCGCCTGCCCGTGGGCGAACCGCACGATGATCGCCCGCCGACTCCTCGGCCTCGAGGACGCGATCTCGATCGGCATGCCCGGCCCCACCCACGACAAGCGCTCGTGGACCTTCGACCTCGACCCGGACGGGCGCGACCCGGTGCTCGGCATCGAACGCCTCCAGCAGGCGTACTTCGCCCGGTTCCCCGACTACCCGCGCGGCATCACCGTGCCGGCGATCGTCGATGTGCCGAGCGGCAAGGTCGTGACGAACGACTACAACCAGATCACGCTCGACTTCTCCGCGCAGTGGCGCGGCTTCCAGCGGGAGGGCGCACCGGACCTCTACCCGGAGGCGCTGCGTGCGGAGATGGACCCGCTCATCAAGCTCATCTTCACCGAGGTCAACAACGGGGTGTACCGGTGCGGCTTCGCCGGTTCGCAGGAGGCCTACGAGAAGGCCTTCGACCGACTGTTCACCGCCCTCGACACGCTCGAGGACCGGCTCGCCGACCGGCGCTTCCTCATGGGGGATGCGATCACCGAGGTCGACATCCGCCTGTTCACCACGCTCGTGCGCTTCGATCCGGTCTACTACTCCCACTTCAAGTGCAACCGCAACCGGCTCAGCGACTTCGAGAACCTCTGGGGCTACGCCCGGGACCTCTACCAGACGCCGGGCTTCGGCGACACCGTGGACTTCGAGCAGATCAAGGAGCACTACTACATCGTCCACACCGACATCAATCCCACGCAGATCGTGCCGATCGGCCCGGACCTCTCCGATTGGCTCAGCCCGCACGGCCGCGACGAGCGGTTCGGCGGCTCGCCGTTCGGGACCGGCACCCCGCCCGAGGCGCCGCTCCCCCACGACACCGTGGACCCGGCGCACACCGCGGCCGCCTGGACCTGAGCCGCGCGCTCATCACCTTGGTCTCGTACTCACCGTGGGGCCCTGCACTCCCGGTGCCGGGCCCCACGTGTGTCGTACCGTTCCCGTCAGCTCGGTGGTGGCGGGGTGCGAGCGGCGCGTCGCGCACGCAGCTGCCGGACTGCGGACCACACTGCGATCAGCAGCGCGAGGACCGCTCCGAACGGCAGGACGCTGTTGCCGATCATGATGATGATGAGCGCACCGAAGGCGTTGTATCCGGTCGCTGACAGGAAATCGGTGAGGTTCACGATCGCACCGAGCAGAGTGGGCCCCGCGACGAGGAGGAACACGAATCCGAGAACGAGCGCCACTCGCCGTTCCGGGACGAGCAACCACGCTCCCACGGCTCCCGCCGCCACGGCGAGGACTCCCAGAGCGATTCCGATCGGTACCGTCTCCACGACGCCGACTCCGGACTCCATATACCCGATCAGCACGATTCTGCACACGAGGTAGCCCACCGCTGAGACCAGCAGGGCGGCGTACCCCGCGATCGCTGTGAAGCTCTGCGTGCTCATCGTCCGTCCCCGATCCTCGCTGACCGTGGTCCGATCCCGCTCAGCGCGCCTCGGGGCCCTCGGCCTCGATCTGCTCGGTGAGGTGCTTCTCCCTCCGGTTGCGGCGGATGCGGCGGGTCACCCACCACACGACGGCGATGACGATGACCGCGATGACGATCTTCTGGAAGATCCCCGCGTAGTTCTCCACCACGTGCCAGTTCTCGCCGAGCAGGTAGCCGGCGACGACGAAGATCGTGTTCCAGATCGCGCTGCCGGCGGTGGTCAGCGCCATGAACAGCCACAGGTTCATCTTCTCCACACCGGCGGGGATGGAGATGAAGGAGCGGAAGATCGGCACCATCCGACCGAAGAACACCGCGGCCTGACCGTGGCGCTCGAACCACGCGACGGTCTTGTCGATGTCGTCGATGTCGACGAGCGGGATCTTCGAGGCCCAGCGGCGCAGCCGGTCGAGGCCGAACACGTAGCCGATGTAGTACAGCGCGATGGCGCCGACGAGCGAGCCGATGGTCGCCCACACGATCGCCGCGACGAGGTTCATCGACCCCTGGGAGGCGGTGAATCCGGCGAGCGGCAGGATGAGCTCGCTGGGGATCGGCGGGAAGATGTTCTCGAGCGCCACCATGAGGCCCACGCCCACGGCACCGAGGCTCTCCATCACCGAGACCACCCAGCCGGTGAAGCCGGTGAGCGCCTGTCCGGACCCGGCGGCCGCGATCGTCGTCACGTCTGCAGTCATGCACGACAGCCTAACGACCCGGTGACAGCTCCCCCTCCAGGCCACGCCCAGGGCGACGGGGCTCCCCGGGTACGATCGTGGGTGCAGTACAGTCGGATCCGCAGCCCCGCATGCCGAATGTCGAGTGACGAGCAAGGAATATTGAGGACATGGAATCCAGCGAACGCCTCCTGACGAATTCGCAGTCGGCCGCGAAGGCGGGCGGCGGCTTCATGCGCAAGCCTGCCGTGCGCCACCTCATGGCGACGGTCGAGCGCTTCAACCTGCGGCTCGGCAACCAGTTCGGCGCGGCGATCACGTACTTCCTCGTCCTCGCCCTCATCCCCACGCTGATGTTCGCGTTCGCCGCCCTCGGCTTCGTGCTCGACGTCGTGCGCCCCGAATGGGTGGGCACGATCACCGATTTCCTCGAGGACGCCGCACCCGGGCAGGACGCCCTCGTCGAGATGCTCCAGAACTTCCTCGACAACTGGCAGGCCGTCGGCCTCGTCGGTGTGCTGTCGGCGTTCTACACCGCGCAGGGATTCATCGGCAACCTCAAGGACGCGATCCGCGCCCAGCTGCGCAGCGAGATGGGTGCCAAGCCGCAGGAGAACTTCATCGTCCGCACGGTGAACAACATCGTCACCCTGCTCGGCATCCTCGTCGGCGCCGCGATCACCATCGGACTCACCGTGATCGGCACCGGCCTGCAGACGACGATCGTCGACTGGCTCGGCCTGCCCGGCTGGGTCATCCCGGTCCTCACCATCACCCCGATCCTCATCACGCTCGCGATGTCGTGGCTGATCTTCATGTTCATGTTCACGATGATCCCGGTCACCCCGATCCCCAAGCGCACCCGCATGCTCGGCTCCCTCATGGGCGCCGTCGCCCTCACCGTTCTCCTCAACCTCGCCACCCTGCTCATCGACCTGTTCTCCGGCTCGCCCACCGCCGCGCTGTTCGGGCCCGTCATCGCGATCATGCTGTCGATGAACGTGTTCGCCCGCATCATCCTCGTCGTCGCCGCCTGGATGGGCACCGCCGACGACCAGCCGATCTTCGGCGAGATCCCGCCCGCGCCCCGGAAGTACGAGGAGAAGCAGGAATCCGAGCTCGGTGCTTCGATCCTCGCGCTCGGCGCGGGCGCCGGCCTCATCGCGCTCACCATCCTCGGCTTCAAGCGGATCAGCGACGACGAGGACGCGTGATCGACCGGGCCTTCTTCGACCGGCCGGTCCTCGAGGTCGCGCCGGAGGTGCTCGGCGGGGTCCTCACCCGCCGGCAGCCCGGTGTCGAGCCGGTGTCGATCAGGATCACCGAGGTCGAGGCGTACGACGGCCGGATCGACCCCGCCTCCCACGCCTACCGCGGTCGGACCCGCCGCAACGCCACGATGTTCGGCCCGCCCGGCCACCTCTACTGCTACTTCATCTACGGCATGCACCACTCGCTCAACATGGTGTGCGAGGCCGCCGGCGCCCCGACCGGTCTGCTGCTGCGCGCCGGCGAGGTCACCGCCGGCCATGAGCTCGTGCGCGCCCGCCGCTCCGTGCGGCGCCGCACCCCGCTGCGCGACCGCGACCTGGCGCGCGGGCCCGGCTGCGTCGCCCAGGCCTTCGGGGCGGGTCCGGAGACCGATGGCGCGGACCTGTTCGGCGGCGAATGGACCTTCGCGACCCCGCCGGCGCCGGTGGAGCATGTCACCGGCCCGCGCGTGGGGGTGAGCGGGGACGGCGCCGATCCCGCGGTGTTCCCCTGGCGGTTCCGGATCCCCGGCGACCCCACGGTGTCCGCGTTCGTCCCGGGCCGGAGGAAGGCCCGCCGATGACGTACCGCAAGTCCGCCTCCCACGTCCCCGACGGGTTCTTCGCCACCGAGGCCGCCGGACTCCGCTGGCTCGCCGAGACCCGGACCGTGCCCGTCGTCGAGGTGCGCGCGGTCCACGCCCACGCGCTCGACCTCGAACGGCTGACCGAGGTGCCGCCCACCCCTCAGGCCGCCCGCACCTTCGGTGCCGGGCTCGCCGCCCTCCACCGTGCGCCGTGCCCGCCGCACGGCACCCTGCCGCCGGGTGTCGAGCAGTACTTCTTCGGCCCGCTGTCCGAGCCGCTGCCCATCGACACCGCGAGCTCGGAGTCGATGGGCGAGGCGAGCGCCGTGCGGCTCGCATCCCTCGCCCGCCTCCTGGACCCCGGCATCCCCGCACTCGGTGCGGTGATCGACCGGCTCGCCGCCGGGCAGTTCGACGACGATGCCCCGCCGGCCCGCCTCCACGGCGACCTGTGGGCGGGCAACCTCCTCTTCACCGAGGCCGGCGGCACGCTCATCGACCCGGCCGCGATCGCCGGCCACCCGCTCGTCGACCTCGCCATGCTCTCCCTGTTCGGCGCCCCGCATCTGCAGGACATCCTCGCCGCCTGGGAGGACGCCTACGGTACGGCGGAGCTCGGGGCCGATTGGCGCGAGCGCCTGGGCCTCCACCAGCTGTTCGGGCTCGCCGCCCATGCGGTGCTGTTCGGCGGCGGCTACCGGGAGTCCACCGCCCGGCTCGCCGAGCGCTACGCCTGAGATGAAAGGATGGAAGACATGACAGTCATCAAGATCAACGCCCTCACCATCCCCGCGGACACCGGCGACGAGATCGTCGCCCGGTTCGAGCCGGCGATCGGCCGGCTGCCGGACCTCGAGGGGTTCGTCCGGTTCCAGCTCCTCAAGCCCACCGACGGCTCCGAGCAGTGGTTCGTGCTCACCGAATGGGCCGACGAGGAGGCCTACGAGGGCTGGAAGGCCTCGCGGGCCTTCTCCCGCTCCCACGACTCCGGCGGCGACCGGCCGGCACCCGTCGCCACCGGCTCCCAGCTCCTCGAGTTCGTGCCGGCGCTGAGCATCGGCGGCTGAACCGCTCCGGCGCGACCGCTCGCCGCACCCGACCGCACCGCGGGCCCGGGCGGACCGCGCGGTCCGCATTCCTGGACACACCGGGTAAAATCGATGCGTATCCTCTGTTCGACGTTGAAGGGACCGACAGGTGACTGACCAGACCACTGCGAAGATGCAGGAGTGGGCGACCAAGCAGGACGCCGCAGAGAGGATGATCCCCGTCGTGGGCCGCCTCTATCGCAACAACGATGTGCTCCTCACGGTGTACGGCCGCAGTCTGCTCAACAAGTCGGTCAACGGCATCATCAAGGCCCACCGCTACGCCCGCCACTTCGACGGCACCGACCTCGACGTCGAGCAGACGCTCGCGATCGTCGAGGGCCTCGAGAGCCTCAACCTCGGCTCCTGCGGGATCGACCTCGGCCGGCTCGCCGCCGCCCACCGCGAGGCCGGCGACACCGACCTCACCGCGTTCCTCCGTGAGCAGCTCGGCGATGCGATCGGCGGGGCGGCCGAGGACGAGCCCGCTCCCCGCGACGTCGTGCTCTACGGCTTCGGCCGGATCGGCCGCCTGCTCGCCCGGATCCTCATCGACCGCGCCGGCGGCACCGGGATGCGCATGCGCGCGGTGGTGGTGCGCCGCGGCGGCGACAACGACATCGTCAAGCGCGCCTCCCTGCTCCGCCGCGACTCGGTGCACGGCAAGTTCGACGGCACCATCGTCGTCGACCAGGAGAAGAACACCATCCTCGCCAACGGCGTGCTCATCCAGGTGATCTACTCCGACGACCCCTCCTCCGTCGACTACACGCAGTACGGCATCACCGACGCGATCATCGTCGACAACACCGGCAAGTGGCGCGACGAGGCCGGCCTCCGCAAGCACCTCGCGTGCCCGGGCGCCTCCAAGGTGCTGCTCACCGCACCGGGCAAGGGCGACGTGAAGAACATCGTCTACGGCGTCAACAACGCCGACATCCTGCCCGAGGACACCGTCGTGTCCGCGGCCTCGTGCACGACGAACGCGATCACCCCGGTGCTCAAGGCGCTCAACGACGAGTTCGGCGTGCGCAACGGCCACGTCGAGACCGTCCACTCCTTCACCAACGACCAGAACCTCATCGACAACTTCCACAAGGGTGAGCGTCGCGGCCGGGCCGCCGGCCTCAACATGGTGCTTACCGAGACCGGCGCGGCGAAGGCCGTCGCGAAGGCGCTGCCGGAGCTCGCCGGGAAGCTGTCGGGCAACGCGATCCGCGTCCCCACCCCGAACGTGTCGATGGCGATCCTCAACCTCAACCTCGCGCGCGAGACCACGGTCGAGGAGCTCAACACCTTCCTGCGCGAGACCTCGCTCCACTCCCCGCTGCGCAACCAGGTCGACTACATGGCCTCCCCCGAGGTCGTGTCGAGCGACTTCGTCGGCTCCAAGCGCGCCGGTGTGGTCGACGGGCTGGCGACGATCGTCGACGGCGACCGGGTCGTCGTCTACGTCTGGTACGACAACGAGTTCGGGTACTCCTGCCAGGTCGTCCGCTGCATCGCCGACATGGCCGGGGTCGACACCCCGTCCTACCCCGCGCGCGCCTGAGCCATGGGCTTCGTCCTGGCGCTGGACGAGGGCACGACGTCCACCCGTGCGGTCATCTTCTCCGAGGATGGCCGCACGGCGGCGTCTCACACCCAGGAGTTCACCCAGCACTTCCCGGCCACCGGGCACGTCGAGCACGATGCCACGGAGATCTGGCGCACGAGCCGTGAGGTGATCGGCCGCGTCATGGGGTCCGCCCAGCTCACGCAGGGCGATATCACCGCGCTCGGCATCACCAACCAGCGCGAGACGACGATCCTGTGGGACCGGAGCACCGGCCGCCCCGTCCACCGGGCGCTCGTCTGGCAGGACACCCGCGGCGGTGAGCACGTCGCCGCACTCGCCGAGCACGCCGAGGAGATCCAGCAGATCACCGGGCTGCCGGTGAACACGTACTTCTCCGCGATCAAGCTGCTCTGGCTGCTCGACTCCGACCCCGGGATCCGCGAGCGCGCCGAGGCCGGGGAGCTCCTCTTCGGCACCGTCGACACCTGGCTGATCTGGAACCTCACCGGGGGCACCGACGGCGGGATCCACGTCACCGACCCGACGAACGCCTCGCGCACCATGCTCATGGACCTGCGCACCCGCACCTGGTCGGACCGGATGCTCGAGCTCACCGGGATCCCGGCGGCGCTGCTCCCGGAGATCCGGCCCTCGGTGGGCGAGTTCGGGCGGGTCGCGGACCGGCAGCTGCTCGGCGGGGTGCCGATCACCGGGGTGCTCGGCGACCAGCAGGCCGCCGCGTTCGGGCAGTGCGCCTTCTCCCCCGGCGACACGAAGAACACCTACGGCACCGGCTGCTTCCTGCTGACGAACACCGGCGGGGACATCCGACGCTCCGAGCACGGGCTCGTGAGCACCGTCGCCTACGAGATCGCCGGTGAGGATCCCGTGTACGCGCTCGAGGGGTCGATCGCCGTCGCCGGCTCGCTCGTCCAGTGGCTGCGCGACTCCCTCGGCATCATCCGCACCTCGCAGGAGGTCGAGGAGCTCGCGGCGAGCGTCGAGGACTGCGGGGACGTGTACTTCGTGCCGGCGTTCTCCGGCCTGTTCGCCCCGCGCTGGCGCTCCGATGCCCGCGGCACGCTCGTCGGCCTCACCCGTTTCTCCACGAAGGCGCACATCGCCCGGGCTGCGCTCGAGTCCACCGCCTTCCAGACCGCCGAGGTGCTCACCGCGATGCGGGAGGACTCCGGGTTCGCGATCCGCCGGATCGCCGCCGACGGCGGGATGAGCGTCAACGACGCCCTCATGCAGTTCCAAGCCGATGTCGCCGACTGCGAGGTCGTCCGCCCCGAGCTCGTCGAGTCCACCGCGCTCGGGGCCGCCTTCGCCGCCGGGATCGGCGCCGGGGTGCACTCGGGCACCGCGGAGGTCGCGGCATTCGCCGTGCACCGCGAGTCGTGGACGCCGCAGATCTCCGCGGACGAGCGCACCCGTGTTCTCGCACGCTGGGACCAGGCGGTGCAGCGCTCGCTCGGCTGGGTCGAGTGACTCCTCAGCCGGCTGCGTAGCCCTTCTCGACATCGACGGGGCTCAGCAGCGGCTCCCCTGCGAGCCAGCGGTCCCAGTTCGCCATGAACTGCTCGGCCAGCCGGTCGGTCCAGCCGTGCGTGTCACCGCTCATGTGCGCGGTGATCATGAGGTTCGGGCACGACCACAGCGGGTGCTCAGGCGGCAGCGGCTCGGTGTCGACGACATCGATCCCGGCCCCGGCGATCTCCCCGCTGTGCAGCGCGGCGACGAGGTCGTCGGTCACCACGGTCGCACCCCGGCCCACGTTGATGAGCCGGGCGTGCGGCGGCAGGGCGGCGAGCACCTCGGCGTCGATGAGCCCGGTGGTCGCCGGGGTGAGCGGGGCGATGTCGATGAGCCAGTCGATGTCGCCCACGAGCCGCGGGAGCTCCGCGGAGTCGAGCACGTCGCCGAAGTCCGGGTCCCCGGACCGGGCGTGCGAGCCGGCTCCGCGCACCTCGACGCCGAGCGCGGTGAGGAGCCGGGCGGTCTCCCGGCCGATCGAGCCGGTGCCCACGACGAGCGCGCGGGAGCCGGCGAGGTTCTCCGTCTCCCGCCACTGCCAGGTGCGCTCGGCCTGGAGCTCGAGCGAGCCGGGGACGTCCTTGGCGAAGCCGAGCATGAACGCGAGCACGAACTCCGCGATCGGCCGATCGAACACGCCGCGCGCGTTCGTCACCCGCACCCCGGATTCCCGCAGTGCAGGGAACATCAGGGAGTCGACCCCGGCGGAGGCGGCGTGGATCCACTGCAGCCGGTCGGCGGCGGTGAAGGCGTCGACGAGTGCCGGGGAGAAGAAGTCCCACATGAGGAGGACATCGGCGCCCGGCAGCGCCTCGGCGAGGCCGGACGCCTCGGTCCAGCGCACCTCGGCGGTGTCATTCAGGCGATCGAGCGCCGGCGGGCGCGGCCTGTGGGCTGCGGTGAGGATCGTCAGCGCGGTCATCGTCGGCCTCCTGGGGGTCGTCGGCTCCCTCTACGGTAGCGCGCTCCGGGTCCGCGGCCTCGGTCTGCTCGGTGCCGTCGATCTGTTCGGCGCCGTCGGTCTGCTCGGTGAGCGGGACCACGCTGCGGTCGTCGCCGCGCTCGATCTTCGTCGCCAGCGGCCGCTCCTGGATGAACAGCACCGCGACGAAGCCGATGAGGACGAGCGGGCTGACCCACAGGAAGAGCGGCATGAGGGCGTCGTTGTAGGCGGTGACGACGAGCTCGTGGACCGGTCCCGGCAGCCCGGAGACGGCCTCCGGGGTGAGCCGGTTGGCCGTGGTCCCCGAGCCCGCGCCCGTGCTCGGCAGCGAGGTGGCGAGCTGGGTCATGAGGCGTTCGGTGAACATCGAGCCGATGACGGCCATGCCGAGGGTCGCCCCGATCTGGCGGAAGAAGTTGTTCGAGGCCGTGGCGGTGCCGACGACGGTGACCGGGAACGAGTTCTGCACGATGAGTACGAGGAGCTGCATGGTCAGTCCCAGGCCCAGCCCGAGCATCGCGAGGTGGACGACCGACCAGTAGGCCGGTGTGTCGGCCTTCATGAAGGACATGAGGACGAGGGAGGCGAAGACGCAGAGGAAGCCGAGGATCGGGTAGATCTTGTAGCGCCCGGTCTTCTCGACGACGAACCCGATCGCGGTGCCGAACACCAGCATCGTCGCCATCATCGGCACCATCATGAAACCGGCGACCGTGGCGTCGATCCCGTGGACCATCTGCAGATAGGTGGGCATGTAGCTCAGCACCCCGAACATCGCGACGCCGATCGTCAGACCGGCGACCGTGCAGAGCACGAAGTTGCGGTCCTTGAACAGCCACATCGGGATCACCGGTTCGTTCACCCGGCGCTCGACGAACACGAACACGACCGCGGCGACGAGGGCGATCCCGACGAGCCCGATGATCTCCGGGGAGATCCAGTCGTACTGGTGGCCGCCCCATGCGGAGGCGAGGATGATCGCGGAGGTGAAGAGGGCGACGAGCGCCATGCCTGCGCCGTCGACCTTGGGCCGGACGGCGTTGTGGGTGCGCGGGATGCGGAGGAAGACGAGCGCGGAGATGATCGCGAAGATCCCGAGCGGGAAATTCATCGCGAACGCCCAGCGCCAGCCGGGCCCCTCGGTGAGCCACCCGCCGATGAGCGGGCCGGCCACGGAGGACACGGCGAACACCGAGCCCATGAAGCCCATGTACTTGCCGCGCTGGCGGGCAGGGACCACGGCGGCGATGATCGACTGCGCGAGGATCATCATGCCGCCGCCGCCGATCCCCTGGAACACGCGGCCGAGGATGAGCAGGGTCATGTCCTGGGCGATCATCGCGAGCAGCGAGCCGACCATGAACATGATGATCGCGAAGATGAAGAGCGGCTTGCGGCCGAACAGGTCGCCGATCTTGCCGTAGATCGGCATCATCACGGTGGAGGCGAGCATGAACGCCGTCGACACCCAGAGCATGAGGTCGACGCCGTCGAGCTCGCCGACGATCGTCGGCAGCGCGGTGGCGAGGATCGTCTGGTTGAGGGAGAACATGAACATCGCGACCATGAGACCGATGAAGAGCAGGAGGATCGCGGCGGTCGACATCTGCTCGCCGGCCGCGGGCTGCGCGGCGGGGCGGGATGCGGTCGGTGATCCGGGTGCGGCGCCGGCGCGGCCGGCGCGGGTGATGCGCTTCATGCGGTCGGGCCCTTCATGACGTCGAGGAACAGCTGGACGGAGCGGTCGAAGAGTTCGGGGTCATCGCCGGTGTCGGCGCCGGAGTCGTCGCGCTCGGCGAGTCTGCGCGCCGCGGCGCGCAGCGGGGCGCTGCACACGAGGACGATCATGTCGGCGATCGCCTCCGGGGACTCGGCGGTGTCGAACTCGATGTCGTGCTGCCGGATGCGGGTGGCGACGACCTCGGCGACCTGCGATTCGAGCTGCCGGTTCTTCTCGAACTGGCGCCCGAGCAGCTCGGGATGCTGGGCGAAGATGCGCCGCCGCGCGCTCGCCACCTCGTCGTCGTTGAAGGTGAGGAGGAACGCGGTGTGGAGGAGCCGGGCGACCTCGGAGGCGAGGCCCGCGCCGTCGACGGGCCCGACGAGGAAGTCGCCGATCTGCTCGTCGTCGAGCAGCCGGTCGGCGATCCCGACGATCGCGTCCTCCTTCGAGGCGAAGTAGTTGAAGAAGGTGCGCGTCGAGACCCCGGCCTCGGCCGCGATCTGAGCGATCGTGGCCTGATCGAGTCCGTGCGCATGCACCTGATTAACGGTGGCGACGTGGATGGCCCGCCGGGTGAGGCGGGCCTTGCGGTCGCGGAGCGATTCCTCCGCCGGCGCGGTGGGCGCAGCGGTGTCATGAGAGATGGTCACCCGACAAGTTTGCACCGTGTGCAAGTTTTCTTCAAGTGCATCTTTGCACGTCGTGCAGTGATCTGAACCACCTGTGGCGCAGCGGAACTCCGCGTCCGCGGGCTGCGTGGCGCAGTGCATAATCGAGATGGGTCGCCGATCGAGCGGCCGCACCCGCGGAGCATCCCAGGAGGACGCAGTGAGCACAGTCATCTGGATCGGCGAGAAGGACCGGCAGGTCCTCGACATCCTCGACGAGGCGTTCGCCGCGGAGCCGCGCGCCACCCTCGTGATCCCGGCCGGGGACTCCCCCACCGATACCGAGCTCGCCGAGGCCGAGGCGATCCTCAACGGCGCCGGCACGATCTCCGCCGAGCTCATGGACCGCGCCCCGAAGCTGCGCATCATCCAGCGCGTGGGCGCAGGCACCGACGGCATCGACTTCGCAGCCGCCGCCGAACGGGACGTCCTCGTCGCGAACCTCCCGGGCGCCAACTCCGTCGCCGTCGCCGAGCTCGCGATGGCCTCGCTGCTCGCCTGCGCCCGGCACCTGCCGGGCCTCGACGCGAACACCCGCCGCGGCGAGTGGACCCCCAACGAATGGCTCGACCAGAGCTACGAGCTCGCCGGCCGGAAGGCCGCGATCATCGGGCTCGGCCACATCGGGCAGCTGCTCGCCCGGCGGATGAAGGCCTTCGACATGACGCTCGCCTACTACGACGTGTTCCGGCAGCCGGAGGAGGTCGAGCGCGAGATCGGGATCGAGTACACGGAGCTCGCCGAGCTCCTGGCCGGTGCCGACGTGCTCTCGATCCACGTCCCGCTCACCGCGGACACGCGCGGGATGATCGGGGCCGAGCAGCTCGCGCTCATGAGCGACACCGCGATCGTGCTCAACATGTCCCGACCGGGGATCGTCGACGAGTCCGCGCTCGCCGAGGCGCTGCGGGCCGGCACGATCGCCGGCGCCGGCTTCGACGTGTTCTCCGGCGAGCCCGACATCGCCGGCAACCCGCTCCTCGACGCGCCCAACGTCGTCGCGACCCCGCACGCCGGTGCGCAGACGCGCGACACCGTCAAGCGGGTGTTCACCAAGGCGCTCGCGAACGTCCTCACGCTCGCCGAGGGCGAGACCCCGCAGCACGTCATCGGCTGACCCGAAACGGCAATTTCAGGAGGAATCTGTGAGCCATTCCGCCGAGAATTGCGATCCCGCGCCCGCCTGCGCTCTCACATGAGGGAGCGGAGGCGGGCGCGCTGCCGCTCGAGGATCTGCAGCTGCTCGAGCAGGCGGCCGCTCGTCGCCGCGTCGGCGGGATCGGCGCGCTGGAGCCGCGAGTGGAGCTCGTCGGCGATCCGCACCATGTCCTTGTCGAAGAGACGCGCGATGATCCCGCGCGCATAGCGCTCGACCCCCGCGGCGTCCTGGGCCGGGAGCGGTTCGACGGCGAGGCGCCCGACGAGCCCGCGCAGCTGCTCCGGCGCGGCCTCGAGCACCTTCTCCGGCCAGCTCTCCGGGTCGGCGAGCCCGGCCCGGATGCCACCGGCGGCGCGCATCGCGTCATGGACCCCGCGGTGGGCGGGATCGGTGAACACCTTGCCGTTGAGCCCGTCGAACAGGGTCGCGTTGACGAAGGTCGGCTGCTGGAGGGCGACCTGGAGCGCGCCGCGCTCGACGCGCAGCCCGGTGACGTCGACCGGTCCCCCGCCGAGCTCCTGGGCGTAGGCGTCGACGGCCGCAGCGGTCTCCGCCGGGGATTCGGTGGGTGCAGGCAGTCCGCCGCGCTGGTCCCGTCCGCGCTGGTCCCGTCCGCCAGGTCCCGCCGGTCCGGGACCGCCCGGGCCGCGCCCGGCCGCCGGATTGCGCCCGGCAGCGGGATTGCGACGTCCGTCGCCGCGGCGCTGCGCGGCACGCACGGCCTGGGCCACCTCGGCGGGATCGATGCCGATGTGTCCGGCGACGAACCGTTCGTAGCCGGGACGCATCGCGGCGTCCCGGATCTGGGCGATGACCGGTGCGGCGGCGCGCACCGCCCCCACCCGGCCCTCGACGGTGCTGAGATCGAAGCGGTCGACGCTCGAGGTCAGCGCGAACTCGAAGAGCGGGCGGCGCGAGTCGATGAGCTCGCGCACCGCGGCGTCCCCGTGGGCCTGCCGCAGGTCGCAGGGGTCCATGCCGGAGCGCTCGACGGCGACGTAGGTCTGGGCGACGAAGCGCTGGTCCTCCTCGAAGGCCTTGAGCGCGGCCTTGCGACCGGCCTCGTCCCCGTCGAAGGTGAAGACGACCTCGCCGCCGTGCGTCTGGTCGTCGCCGAGCAGCCGCCGGGCGATCTTGATGTGCTCGGCGCCGAACGCGGTGCCGCAGGTCGCGACCGCCTGCTCGACCCCGGCGAGGTGGGCGGCCATGACGTCGGTGTACCCCTCGACGATGACGATCCGCTTGGTGCGGGCGATCGCGCGCTTGGCGAGGTCGAGGCCGTAGAGCACCTGGTTCTTCCGGTAGAGCACGGTCTCCGGGGTGTTGAGGTACTTGGGCCCCTGGTCGTCGTCGAACAGGCGCCGGGCGCCGAACCCGATGGTGCGGCCGGTGACGTCGCGGATCGGCCACACGAGGCGCCCGCGGAACCGGTCGTAGATGCCGCGCCGGCCCTGGCTGACGAGCCCGGAGGCGATGATGTCCTCGGTGACGTAGCCGCGGCCGCGCAGGTGGCCGAGCAGCGCGTCCCAGGACTGCGGGGCGAAGCCGACCCCGAAGGTCTGCTGCGCGTCCTCGTCGAAGCCGCGCTCGGCGAGGTAGGTCCGCCCGATCTCCGCGGCCGGGGAGCGCAGCTGCTCGCGGTAGAAGTCCGCGGCGACCTGGTGCATCTCGACGAGGCGCTGCCGGGTGCCTGCGGCCTCCCGATCCGGCCCGCGGCCCTCCTCGTACTGGAGTGCGACCCCGGTCTTCTCCGCGAGCCGCTCGACGGCCTCGACGAAGGTCATCCCGTCGATCTTCTGGAGGAACGCGAACACGTCCCCGCTCTCCCCGCACCCGAAGCAGTGGTACATCCCCACCTGGGGTCGGACGTGGAAGGACGGGGTGCGCTCGTCGTGGAAGGGGCACAGGCCCTTCTTCGAGCCGACGCCGGCGCTCTTGAGGGTGACGTGCTCGCCCACCACCTCGTCGATCCGGGCGCGTGACCGGACCTCGTCGATGTCCTCGCGGCGGATCAGGCCGGCCACTAGAGCAGGCTCGCTTCGTCGGCCTGCATCCGGTGGTAGGCCGCCCAGGCGGAGTGGTCGGTGAGCGAGGCGACCTGGTCGACGACGACGCGCAGCCGTTCGGCATCTGACGCAGCCTCCCGGTGGTCGAGGAGGAACATCGTGTCCATCGCCTCGGGCCGTTCGCTGAAGTACTCGCCGAGCGTGGTGAGCACCCGGGCCTGGATGCGCTGCAGGCGCAGGCGGTCCTCGGCGACCATGACGGTGACGGTCGCCAGCCCCTTGAGGACGGCGATCTCGTGGCGGGTGGCCTCCGGCACGACGAGGTCGCCGTCGTAGCGGCCGAGCGGCTCCCAGCCGAACTCCTCGCGCGTCGCGGCCTCCGCGGCCCCGGCGAAGCGGCCGATGAGCTGGCTCGTCATGTGCTTGAGCCCGGCCTGCGAGCGACGGGAGCCGTCGTAGCGCTCGCGCGGCCAGTAGGCCGCCGACTGGAGCCGGTCGAGGGCGGAGATGATCTGCTCGTCGCGCGCCTCCGGCAGGTACCAGGAGCGGGTGATGTCGATGAGCCCGCCGAGCGCGTGGTCGTGGTGGTAGGCGAAGAGGTCGAGGTGGCCGGCGAACACCGCGTCCTCGACGTCGTGCACGGAGTAGGAGATGTCGTCGGCGAGGTCCATGAGCTGCGCCTCGATGCAGCGACGCGTGTCGGTGCGCCCATCGCGGAAGAACGCGAACACCGGCAGGTCGTCGGCGTAGGCGCCGAACTTCCGCAGCGGCGCCCCGGTGGTGGGCTTCACCGGCGCCTCGTCGCGCGACCAGGGGTACTTCGTGCACGCGTCGAGGGTCGCGCGGGTGAGGTTGAGCCCGGCCGAGGCGCCGTCCTCCGTGAGGACCTTGGGCTCGAGCCGGGTGAGGATCCGCAGTGTCTGCGCATTGCCCTCGAAGCCGCCGATGTCCCGGCACAGCTCGTCGAGCACGGTCTCCCCGTTGTGCCCGAACGGCGGGTGGCCGAGGTCGTGGCTCAGGCACGCGGTGTCGACGATGTCGGGGTCGCAGCCGAGGTAGCGGGCGAGCTCACGACCCACCTGGGCGACCTCGAGGGAGTGGGTGAGCCGGGTGCGCACGAAGTCGTCGCTGCCCGGGGACACGACCTGCGTCTTCGCCCCGAGCCGGCGCAGGCCCGAGGAGTGGAGCACGCGGGCGCGGTCGCGCTGGAAGGCCGAGCGGCGCGGGTTCTTCGCGGCCTCGGGCACCCAGCGCTCCTGGTCGTGGGCGGAGTACTCGGCGAGGCCGCCCGGGATCCCCGTCATCCTCAGCCCCCCGAGACGTCGAGCTCAGCGAGCGCGAGGTCGGCGCGCCGGGATTCCTCCATGACGCGGGAGTCGAGCCAGCCCTCGGGCAGGTGGGGCCGCTTGGGCCGGGTGGTGCGCCCGCGGGAGCCCTCGGCGTCGCGGCCGGGGTAGGGCGCGCTGCGGTCGAGCCCGTCGAGGTGCTCGCGGAGCTCGGCGAGCGAGGACACCATGGCGAGCGCGCGGCGCGCCTCGCCGCCGACCGGATAGCCCTTGAAGTACCAGGCGATGTGCTTGCGGAGGTCGCGGACGCCGTAGAACTCATCGCCGTAGTACTCCGCGAGGTACACCCCGTGGGTGTGGACGGCATCAGCCACCGCGCCGAGATCCGGGCGGATCCGCTCCTCGCTGCCGGCGAAGGCGTGCGCGAGGTCCCCGAACAGCCACGGGCGACCCTGGCAGCCGCGGCCGATCACGACCCCGTCGCAGCCGGTGGTGCGCATCATCTCCAGGGCGTCCTCGGCGGCGAAGATGTCGCCGTTGCCGAGCACCGGGACGGTGTCGCCGAGGTGGTCCTTGAGGCGGGCGATCGCGTCCCAGTCCGCCTGCCCGGAGTAGAGGTCCGCGGTGGTGCGGCCGTGCAGGGTGATCGCGGCGACCCCGGCGTCGCGGGCGATCCGGCCGGCCTCGAGGTAGGTGAGGTGGTCGGCGTCGATGCCCTTGCGCATCTTGATGGTCAGCGGGATGCCCCCGCGGGAGGCTTCGCGCACCGCGGTGGTGACGATCGCGGTGAACAGGTCGGTCTTCCACGGCAGCGCGGAGCCCCCGCCCTTGCGGGTGACCTTGGGGACCGGGCAGCCGAAGTTGAGGTCGATGTGGTCGGCGCGGTCCTCCTCGACGAGCATCCGCACCGCCTGCCCGATCGTCACCGGGTCGACGCCGTAGAGCTGCACGGAGCGCGGGGTCTCGTAGGGCTCGTGGTGGATGATCCGCATGCTCTTGGGGCTGCGCTCGACGAGAGCGCGGCTGGTGACCATCTCGGTGACGTAGAGACCGGCCCCGTACTCGCGGCACAGCCGCCGGAAGGCGGTGTTCGTGATCCCGGCCATCGGCGCGAGCACGACGGGCGAGGACAGCTCGATCGGCCCGATCCGCAGGGCGGGCCGGGCGGCTTCCTTCGCGGTGGGCGCAGGGGCGTGGAGGAGGGATGCAGCAGTCACCGCACCATTGTCCCACCACGAGTCAAACCGGGGTGCGGTGTCCACAGCTCCCGGCACCGGGGACGCGCACGCCGGTGCGAGCCCGGACTCACCCCTCCCGCGGCGGGTTGAAGGCGGGGATCCCGGTGAGGTGGGCGCCGAGGATGAGCGTGTGGACCTCGTCGGTGCCCTCGTAGGTGCGCACGGCCTCGAGGTTGTTCGCGTGGCGCTGCGGCGAGTACTCCGCCGACACCCCGTTGCCGCCGAGGATCGTGCGCGCCTCACGGCAGATCGCGATCGCGTCCCGGGTGTTCGCCAGCTTGCCCACGGAGATCTGCACCGGGTCGAGCTCTCCTGCGTCCTTGAGGCGCCCGGTGCGCTCGGCGACGAGCAGCCCGCGCTGGATGTCGAGCGCCATGTCGACGAGCTTGCGCTGGGTGAGCTGGAAGGACGCGATCGGCGCGCCGAACTGCTCGCGGTCCAGGGCGTAGGAGCACGCGGTCTCGTACGAGTCGCGGGCCGCGCCGAGCACACCCCACATGATCCCGTAGCGGGCGTCGTTGAGGCAGGTGAACGGACCGGACAGGCCCTCCGCGCCCGGCAGCCGGGCGGAGTCGGGCACCCGCACCTCGGCGAGCTCGATCTCGCACTGGATCGAGGCGCGCATCGCGAACTTCGGCTCGATCACCGTCGCCGTGAAGCCGGGGGTGTCGGTGGGGACGACGAAGCCGCGCACCCCGTCCTCGGTCCGGGCCCAGATCACCGCGAGCTGCGCGATCGAGGCGAGCCCGATCCACCGCTTGCGCCCGCTGATGACCCAGTCGCCGCCATCGCGGCGGGCCACGGTCTCCATCGAGGAGGGATCGGAGCCGGCGTTCGGCTCCGTGAGCCCGAAGCAGCCGATGACCTCGCCGCGCGCCATCGCCGGCAGGTGCTCGGCCTTCTGCTCCTCGGACCCCCAGTGGTGGATCGCGCCCATCGCGAGCGAACCCTGCACGGACACGAAGGTGCGGATGCCGGCGTCGGCGGACTCGAACTCGAGGGAGGCGAGCCCGTACTCGACGGCGCTGCGTCCCGGGCAGCCCGGCGAGTCGAGGTGGATGCCGAGGTAACCCCGTTCCCCCATCTCGCGCACGAGCTCGCGGGGGAACTCCGCGCGCTCGAACCAATCGGCGACATGCGGGCGGATCGCCTCGTCGACGAAGCCGCGCACCTCGTCGCGGAATGCGAGCTCCTCGGCGCTGAACAGCGACTCGAGGCCGAGGAGGTCGGCCCGGGTGCGGAGTTCCCGGGTGCGCTCTGCAGCGGTGCTCTGGGCGATGGTGCGCTCGGTTCCGTGGGCCATGGCGTGCTCCTTCGTCGGCGATCGCCGTGTCCCGCGGGGCCGCGCGACACGCGGTGGATCTCGTCCGTCCCAGTCTGTCACGCCGCGGCGTAGCCTGGCACCGGGATGCGGGATCGCCCGCACCGCCGTGCACACGAGGAGGACCATGATCGCACTGCTCGCTGCGACGCCGATCCTCGTCACCGTCCTCGTGCTCGTGCTCGGCAGGCCCGCGACCTGGGCGGCCGCAGCCGCCCTCGTCACCGCGGCAGCTGCCGCCCTCCTCGCCTTCCGCACCCCGGCCGGAGTGCTGGCCGCGAGCGGTGCGGACTACGCGCCGCTCCTCGCCGAGGTGCTGCTCATCCTCCTCTTCGGGATGATCCTCGCCCGGCTCCTCGAGGCGACCGGCGCGATGGCGCTGCTCTCCCGCTGGCTGCAGGACGCCTCGACCTCCGTCCCGGCCGGCACCGCGCTCGTCGTGTTCGGGGTGGTGCCCTTCGCGGAGTCCGTCACCGGGTTCGGGATCGGGATCACCGTCGGCATCCCGATCCTGCGGCGCCTGGGCCACCGTCCGGCACCGGCAGCGCTGCTCGGGCTGCTCGGGCTCACCGCGGTCCCCTGGGGCGCGCTCGGACCCGGCACCGCGGTGGCCGCCTCGCTCACGGGGCTCGGGCTCGACGAGCTCGGCGTCGCCACCGCGTGGGTCAACGCGCTCCCGGTCGCGGTCGCGGTGGTCGCCGTGGCGGTGCTGTGCGGGGCGCGCCGGGATCCCCGGGCGGCCGTCCCCGTATTCGCCGCCGGCGCGGTCCTGTGGGCGGGTGTGCTCGGTGCGAACATCCTCGTCGGCACGCCCCCGGCCGGTGTGCTCGGTTCGCTCTCGGTCATCCTGGTGCTCCTGCTGAGCGCACGCCTGCGCGGTGCCCGGCTGCGCGGCACCCGGCGCACCGTGCTCGCCGCGGTGCCCTACCTGGTCCTCACCTGCGGCCTGCTCGCCGCCGAGGCCCTCGCCGGTCTCCTCGACGCCGTCTGGCTCGACGTCCTCGCGTCTCCCCCGGTGTGGCTGCTCGCCGCGTGCCTCGTCGCGGTGCCCGCCGCTCCGGGGCCCGTCGACGGGCCCGCGGTGGTGGCCCGGGCGGCGCGCGCCTGGGTGCCGGTGGGCGTGGCGACGGGTCTGTTCATGATGCTCGGCTGGCTCATGACGGCGACCGGGATGAGCGCGGCGATCGGGGCCGCGCTCGCGGTGCTCGGCAACGCGCCGGGTCCGCTGCTGCTCGCGCTCGGCGGCATCGTCGCCGGTTCGAACACGGGGGCGAACGCGATGTTCGCAGGCACGGTGGCCTCGATGGCGGAGTCGACGGGCGCTTCGGTGCTCGGACTTGTGGCGGTCGGCAACGCCGCCGCGGCGTTCGCGAACATCGCGACCCCGCCCCGGGTCGCGCTCGCGGTGCAGGTCGGGGCCGGGGACGAGGCGCCGGCCGACGGCGGGGAGGACACGGCAGACGGATGCCGGACCGACCCGGCGGCGCAGCGGGCCGAGCTCGAGCGCGCCGTCGTCCGGGTGCAGCGGGCCACCGTCCTCTGCGTGCTCGCCGCGACCGTGCCGCTCGCCGTCCTCGCTGCGCTGCTCTAGCCGTTCCGGCCGGGAACGGCCGCCCCGCGGTCCCGCTCCCGCGGGCGCACGCCCTCACCCGAGCGGACGACGAGTGCGGCGATGGCGGTGGTCGCGGGGATCGCGAGCACGAGTCCGATCGAGCACACGAGCAGGCTCACCACCTCGATCGCGAGGTCGCCGAGGGTGAGCGATTCGAGGAAGGACCGGGAGGACGATGCGACGAGGAGCAGCACGGTGAGACCGCCGCCGGCGAACGCGAAGGCGATGGTGTAGACGGTCGAGGCGATGTGGTCCCGGCCGATCCGCATCGCCGAGGCGAACAGCTCCCGGGCCCGGGCGTGCGGGCGGGCGAGGGCGAGCTCCCACACCGCCGCCGCCTGGGTGATCGTCACGTCGTTGAGGACGCCGAGGCCGGCGATGAGGATGCCGCACACCACGAGGTCGCCCGTCGACAGCTCCGCCGACCACGACAGCAGGTAGGTCTCCTCGGAGTAGATCCCGGCGAGCTTGGCCCAGCGCGTCCACAGCGCGCCGAGCACCCCGGTCACGGCGATGCCGGCGAGGGTGCCGAGCAGCGCGGTCGTCGTGCGCGCGGAGAACCCGTGGGCGAGGTAGAGCACGACGAGCATGATCACGGCGGCGGCTACGACCCCGACGAGCACCGCCGGGGAGCCGGCGAGCAGCGCCGGCAGCATGAACACGAGCATGACGCCGAAGGCGAACACGAGCCCGAGGAGCGCACGCAGCCCGCGCAGCCCCGCGACGAGGACGACGAGCAGCGCGTAGACGGCGGCGAGCACGGTCAGGGACACGTTCCGGTCGAAGTCGACGAACACGTAGTCCGCCGCTCCCGGATCCCCCGGGTCCGGGGCCGCCCCGCCGGGCGGGGCCTCGCCTGGCCCGCCGGTGATCGCCTCGGCGGCGGGATCGGAGGCCGCCTCGGCGTCCATCCCGATCGCCTTGACCCGGTCTCCCGGTGCGAGGCCGGCGCGCATCGCCTCGGGCGGGACGAACAGCGAGCCCTCGGCGCCGTCGACCTCGACGGTGATCGCCGCACACCCGGAGGACTCCGCATCCGGGCACTCCCGGAGGTCGACCATCGTCACCGTCCCGGACACGTACGTCGTCCCCTCCCCGAGCGCCGTCGGATCCCAGCCGCCGTCCTCGCCCGCGGCCGGCCACAGGAGCACGAGCCCGGAGACGGCGAGGACCGCCAGCGGGACGAGGAGTCCCAGCATGACGGTCCAGGCGCGCCTCGACGCCCGCGGAGCCCGGCTCCCGGCGATGAGGTGCATGCGCGGCAGGTCAGCCGGCGAGGTCGGTCGCGAGGTACGCGACGACCTCGTCGAGCGGGATCCGCTCCTGCGACATGTCGTCGCGGCGCCGGATGGTCACCGCGTCGTCGTCGAGCGTGTCGAAGTCGACGGTGATGCAGAACGGGGTGCCGATCTCGTCCTGGCGGCGGTAGCGGCGGCCGATCGCCCCGGCGTCGTCGAAGTCGACGTTCCAGCGCTTCCGCAGGTCCGCGGCGAGCTCCTTGGCCTTGGGCGAGAGCTTCTCGTTGCGGCTCAGCGGCAGCACCGCGGCCTTGACCGGGGCGAGCCGCGGGTCGAGCTTGAGCACGATCCGCTTGTCGACGCCGCCCTTGGTGTTGGGCGCCTCGTCCTCGGTGTAGGCGTCGACGAGGAACGCCATCATCGAGCGGGTGAGTCCGAAGGACGGCTCGATGACGTAGGGCGTGTAGCGGGTGTTCGCCGCCTGGTCGAAGTACTGCATCTTGTGCCCGGAGTGCTCGGTGTGGTTCCCGAGGTCGAAATCGGTGCGGTTGGCGATGCCCATGAGCTCGCCCCAGGTGCTGCCCTGGAACCCGAACTTGTACTCGATGTCGACGGTCGCCGCCGAGTAGTGGGCGCGCTCACCGTCGGGCACGTCGAAGCGGCGCATGTTGTCCGGGTCGATGCCGAGGTCGACGAACCAGTCCCAGCAGGCCTCGACCCACTCGTGGTAGTACTTCTCCGCGTCGTCGGGGTGGGTGAAGTACTCGATCTCCATCTGCTCGAACTCGCGGGTGCGGAAGATGAAGTTGCCGGGGGTGATCTCGTTGCGGAACGCCTTGCCGATCTGGCCGATGCCGAACGGGGGCTTCTTCCGGTTGGCGGTGACGACGTTGGCGAAGTTGACGAAGATGCCCTGCGCGGTCTCCGGGCGGAGGTAGTGGAGGCCCTCCTCGTTGTCGACGGCGCCGAGGTAGGTCTTCATGAGGCCGGAGAACTGCTGGGGCTCGGTCCACGCGCCCTCCTGCCCGGTCTCCGGATCGCGGATGTCGGCGAGCCCGTTCTCCGGCTCGCGCCCGTGCTTGGCGACGTAGGCCTCGATGAGGTGGTCGGCGCGGTAGCGCTTGTGGGTGTGGAGGGATTCGACGAGCGGGTCGACGAAGGTCTCGACGTGCCCGGAGGCCTCCCACACCGCGCGCGGCAGGATGATCGAGGAGTCGAGCCCGACCATGTCCTCGCGACCGCGCACGAAGTTCTGCCACCACAGGGCCTTGATGTTCTCCTTGAGCTCGACGCCCAGCGGCCCGTAGTCCCAGGCCGAACGGGATCCGCCGTAGATCTCACCCGCCTGGAACACGAAGCCGCGCCGCTTGGCCAGGGTGATGACGGAATCCAATGTCGATGCCACAGATGTCTCCTCGGTTCGGGGGCGAACGGCTGGCTGTCGTCCGCATGCGGATCCAGCGTATCGAATGCGCGCCCGGTTCGGACCCGCGTCCCGGTGCGCGGCCGCGCAGCGGCCCCGGGCGCGGCTGTGTCTTCCCTCACCCTCGGCGCCGAACCGCCCGGCTCGGGCACCGCGGCATGTAGACTGGCCGGACACCCAAACCTTTCACCGCCGTCATGGTGCCAGGAGTTCGACTGCCCCGGGCAGCGAGCACTGCTCGACGCACCGCGTGCCGCCCGGCACATTGCGTTCGTTGCGCGTCACGCGTCCTCGATTCGACGGCACCGGCCGATCTGCTCACCACCGTTGCAGTGCGGCTGCGCATGGGTCGATCGCCAAACCCGTCCACTGCGATCAAGTGTGTGCCGATCCGCGAAGAGAGCCTTTGATGTCCGCTGAGGATATGACCACCCCTGCCCCCGTCTCCACCGAGAAGACCCCCGAGAGCACCGCTCCCGCCCAGGCCGCACCGGCCGCGGCCGGGTCCGCCGCCGCTCCGGCAGCGCCCGCCGACGAGCTGCCGCCGTTCGACGCCTTCGACCTCGATCCCGCCGTGCTCGCCGCGGTCAAGGACCTCGGCTACGAGACCCCGTCCCAGATCCAGGCGCAGACGATCCCGCTGCTGATCTCCGGCCGCGACGTCATCGGCCTGGCGCAGACCGGCACCGGCAAGACCGCCGCGTTCGCCCTGCCCGTGCTCAGCCACCTCGCGCACGCCGGCCGCGCCTCCGAGGGCCCGTTCGCCCTCGTCCTCACCCCCACCCGCGAGCTCGCGCTCCAGGTGGCCGAGGCCTTCACAAGCTTCGCCGCCCACCTCCCGGACTTCTCCGTGCTGCCGATCTACGGCGGCCAGTCCTACGGCCCGCAGCTCGGCGGCCTGCGCCGCGGCGCGCAGGTGGTCGTCGGCACCCCCGGGCGCGTCATCGACCATCTCAAGCGCGGCTCCCTCAAGCTCGGCGACCTCCGCCACCTCGTGCTCGACGAGGCCGACGAGATGCTCAAGATGGGCTTCCAGGAGGACATCGAGGAGATCTTCGCGCAGGCCGGCACCGCCCGCCAGGTGGCGCTGTTCTCCGCGACCATGCCGAAGTCGATCCACCGGATCACCGGCCAGTACCTCAACGACCCGGCCGAGGTGCGGGTCAAGTCGAAGACCACGACGGGCGCGAACATCCGCCAGCGGTTCCTCACCGTCATGCACTCCCACAAGCTCGACGCGCTCACCCGCATCCTCGAGGTCGAGGAGTACGACGGCATCATCATGTTCGTCCGCACCAAGCAGGCCACCGAGGAGCTCGCCGACAAGCTGCGCGCCCGCGGGCTGTCCGCCGCGGCGATCAACGGCGACATCCCGCAGCAGGCGCGCGAGCGGACGGTCGAGCAGCTCCGCAGCGGCGCGATCGACATCCTCGTCGCCACCGATGTCGCCGCCCGCGGCCTCGACGTCGAGCGGATCTCGCTCGTCGTCAACTACGACATCCCGCACGACACCGAGTCCTACGTCCACCGGATCGGCCGGACCGGCCGTGCCGGCCGCTCCGGCGAGGCGATCCTGTTCGTCACCCCGCGCGAGAACCACCTGCTGCGCCAGATCGAGAAGGCCACCCGCCAGCGCGTCGAGCAGCTCACCCTGCCGACCGTCGAGCAGCTGACCTCGACCCGCATCGAGCGCTTCCAGAACCGCATCACCGAGGCGCTCTCCGGGCTCGACCTGTCCGAGGTGCGCCCTGTCATCGAGCAGTACGAGCAGGTCCACGACGTGCCCGCCAAGGAGATCGCCGCCGCACTCGCGGTGCTGCTCCTCGACGGCGAGTCGCTCACCGCGCAGCCGCTCCCCGAGCCCAAGCGCAAGCAGCGCGAGGACCGGGGCGAGCGCGGCGAGCGCGGGCCGCGCGGTCCGCGGTCGCGTGAGGGCATGCGCACCTACCGGCTGGCCGTGGGCCGCAACGAGCGCGTCCAGCCCGGCGGCATCGTCGGGGCGCTCGCGAACGAGGGCGGCCTGACCTCGGGTCAGATCGGCCACATCGACATCCGCTCGAACCACTCGCTCGTCGACCTGCCCGACGACCTGCCGCAGTCGGTGTTCGACCGCCTGTCCGGCACCCGTGTCCAGGGCAAGCGGATCGATCTGCGCCCGGACACCGGCCGCCCGGGCCGCTCGTTCCCCAAGAAGAACTTCGACAAGGGTCCGGGCGAGGGCCGCAAGTTCCGCCAGGAGCGCGACGGCAAGAAGGGCTTCTACCGTGGGGGCAAGGGCCGCTGAGCCCCACCCGCACACGGCCGCCGCGCGGCTGAGCACACCCGCCGGGCTGTCCCGGCCGACCGCCGCGCCGCCCGGTACCGGACATGCCGCCCGTCATAGGATGGGCGGCATGTCCGTTCGCGTCTCCGCGCTCTTCCGCTACCCGGTCAAGGGCTTCCCGGCCGAGCCGCTCGACTCCGGCACGGTGCGCGCCGGCACGGGCTTCGACGGCGACCGGGCGGCGGCCTTCAGCAGCGGGCGCCTGCCCGTGCCGGCGGACTCGTGGAGTCCCTACCGCGGCTTCGCCGTCCTCAAGACCGACATGAGCCTCGAGGCCTGGCAGGTGAGCTCGACCGCCGCCGAGGCGCCCGCCGGGTCCGCATCGGGCGGCGACCCCGGGATGGTCGGCGGCTCCCCCGGCGCCCCGGCCCGGGCGATCACGCTGCGCGCCCCGGACGGTGAGCGCACCGGGTTCCGCACCGATGACGCCGACTCCCTCGCGGCCGCCTCGACGTTCCTCGCCGCGCGTCTGCGCCCCCAGGGCGAGCACCCGCGCCGCCTCGTCGTCGCAGGCCAGGGGATGTTCGACTCCCGCGCCTCGGGCGTGTCGCTCATCAACCCGGCAACGGTCGAGATGCTCGGGGAGGCCGCGGGCGTCGACCTCGACCCGCTCCGCTTCCGCGGCAACGTCCACCTCAGCGGCCTGGCTCCGTGGGAGGAGTTCGGACTCATCGGGCGGGTGGTGCGCGTGGGCTCGGCGCGTCTGCTCATCCGCGCCTCGATCGAACGCTGCCCCGCCACCCGGGTGAATCCCCGGACCGCGGAGGACGACGTCAACGTGCCCCGGCTGCTCGCCGGGGTGTTCGGGCATCTCCATCTGGGCGTCTACGGGATCGTGCTCGAGCCCGGCACGGTGGGCGTGGGCGACGCGCTCCTCATCGAGGGCGGATCGTGCGCTGAGCACGGGCCCGGAACCGAAGAGCACCACCACGACGCCGGAGCGCCCGCGGCCCTCGACCCGCGGGTGAAGTCCCCGCTCACCACCCCGCGCCCGGCCACGGTCCTCGACTCCGCGGAGATCGACCCGGGGCGCGTCCGAGTGCGCCTGCGCGACGAGCTCGGCTGGTTCGCCGCCCTCCACCGACCCGGCATGCATGCGCGCGTCCACCTCCTCACCGAGGCGGGGCCGCTGTGGCGCACGTACACCGTCACCGCCGCCACCGGGAGCACGTTCGAGCTCGGCGTCGGGGTCGACGGCGTCGGCTCCCGCACCCTCACCGCACTGCCGCCGGGGGCGCAGGTGCTCGTCTCCGGCCCGTTCGGCCGGGTCACCGCGGACACGCTGCGCGCCCCGCGCACCCTCGTGCTCACCGCCGGGATCGGCATCACCCCGGCGCTCGGGCTGCTGCCCGGCCTGGGCGATCGGTCGGTCGATGTCCTCCATGTCGAACGCGGGCGGACCCCGAGCGGCTTCTTCCGCGCGCTCGTCGACGCCGCCGGGGCACTCCCCGCGGCGCGCGTGCGGCGCTGGTCGACTCAGGAGCGGGGTCGGCCGGACGCAGACGCGCTCGGCGCAGTGCTCACCGAGATGCTCGACGCACCTGTGGATACAGATCCGGCGGCGCCCGGGGAACCGGCCGCCCCGAGCTCAGCGGACCGTGCGGGCGCTGCTGTCGATGTCGTGCTGTGCGGCCCGCCCGGCTTCCTCGCCGCGGCCGCCGAGGCCGCCCACCGCGTCGGGGTCCCGGCCGCACACGTCCACCGCGAGATCTTCTCCTCGCCGGCACCGATCGACGCCGGCGGCACGGTCGACCTCACCGCGTGGGAGCCGGCGACGGTGCGCACGCTGACCGCCGACGGCTCGACAGGTCCCGAGGTCGTCTGGACCCCGGCCGCGGGATTCCTCCTCGATGCGCTCGAGGCCCGCGGGTTCGACGTGGCGAGCTCGTGCCGGGGCGGCTCGTGCGGCACCTGCGCGCTGCGCCTCGTGTCCGGCCAGGTCGCCTATCCGGTGGAGCCGGCGGCGGCCTTCGACGACGACGAGGTCATCACGTGCTCGGCGGTCCCCGTCGGGGATGTCGAGCTCACCCTCGACGAGTGAGCCGCGCCCACCTCGGGCACGGCGAGGGCTCCGTTCCGCGGTGCGGTGCCGGGCCGGACCGCCTCAGCGCCCGGCTGCGGTGTCGACCGCTCCGCCGAAGCGCCGGTCGCGGCGCGCGTACTCCTCGATCGCGGCCCACAGGGTGCGGCGGTCGACGTCGGGCCACAGCACGTCCTGGAACACGAGCTCGGCGTAGGCCGACTGCCAGAGGAGGAAGTTCGAGGTGCGCTGCTCACCCGAGGACCGGAGGAACAGGTCGACATCGGGCACCCCGGGAGCGTAGAAGCGGGAGGCGAGCGCCTTCTCCGTCACCTTCCCCGGGGTCAGCCGGCCGGCGGCGACCGCTTCGGTGATCGCGTTGACCGCATCGAGGATCTCCGCGCGCCCCCCGTAGTTCACGCAGAACTGGAGGACGAGCCCCGTGTTGTGCCGCGTCATCTCCTCGGCCGCCTCGAGCTCGGCGATGACGGAGCGCCACAGGCGGCCGCGCCTGCCGGCCCACACGATCCGCACCCCGAGGGCGTGGAGCTCGTCGCGGCGGCGGCGGATGACATCGCGGTTGAAGCCCATGAGGAACCGGACCTCCTCCGGGGAGCGCTTCCAGTTCTCGGTGGAGAAGGCGTAGGCGGAGAGGTGGTCGACGCCGGCCTCGATCGCCCCGTGGATGACCTCGAGGAGCGCGAACTCCCCGGCCTTGTGCCCCTCGGTGCGCGGCAGGCCCCGGTCGTTCGCCCAGCGCCCGTTGCCGTCCATGACGACCGCGACGTGCCTGGGCACGAACTTCCGCGGGATCTCCGGCGGGCGCGCTCCGGACGGGTGCGGCGGCGGCACTGCGGGGTGCCCGCCGGCGGTCGGAGCGGGATCGGGGCGACGGGGGCTCATGCGTTCTCCAGGACCGTGAAGGACTTGACGTGGCGCTCGAGGTGCCACTGGACGTACAGCGTGACGAGGCGGGAGGCCTCGGCGGCATGGTGGGGTGCGGTCGCCTCGGCCCGGGCCCAGTCCCCGGACAGCAGGGCGGCGAGGTGGAGGACGGTCTCCGTGGTCGGCAGCGCGGTGCCGTGCTGGCGGCAGGCCGAGCACACGGCCCCGCCGAGCGCCGGGGAGAACGCCCGGTGCGGGCCGGGTTCGCCGCACTGGGCGCAGTTCCACAGGCTCGGCGCCCAGCCGGCGACGGCCATCGCGCGCAGCAGGTAGGCATCGAGTGCGAGCCTGGGTGGGTGCTCGCCCCTGCACAGGGAGCGGATCGCGGACACGAGGAGGAGGTACTGGGCGCGGGAGCGGGGTTCGGCCTCGGTGAGCCGGGTGCAGGTCTCGGCCATGACGTTCGCCGCGGAGTACGTGCTGTAGTCGGCGCCGATCGCGCGGGCGAAGGGCTCGATGAGCTCGACCTGGGTGACGACGTCGAGGCTGCGTCCCACGTGGCACTGGACGTCGACGAGCATGAATGGCTCGAGCCGGGAGCCGAACCGGGACTTCGTGCGTCGGATCCCCTTGGCCACCGCCCGGACGAGCCCGTGGTTGCGGGTGAGGATGAGGACGATGCGGTCGGCCTCGCCGAGCTTGTGGCCGCCGACCACGATCCCCTCGTCCCGGTACTGCTTCATCCCTCCATTATCGTCGCCCGGCCTGGGAGGCGGCTGACGCACACGCCGGGGACGCACCGCCGGAAGCACCGCAGGTGGTCGCAGAACCATGATCCCGGCGGGGGAATCGTGGATCTGCGACCACCTGACGGCGGGGCGGGAGCTCGGGCCGGCGGCTCAGCCCTGGCGCACGGCGCGGTTGACGGCGCTGATCACGGCCTTGAGCGAGGACTTGGTGATGTTCGGGTGGAGACCCGCACCCCACAGCACCCGGTCGCCGACGGCGAGCTCGACGTAGGACGCCGCGACGGAGTCCGCACCGGTGCCCACTGCGTGCTCGGTGTAGTCCTGCAGCCGGATGTCGAGGTCGAACTGCTCGGTGAGGAGGTTGACGAGGGCGTTGATCGGGCCGTTGCCGCGGCTCTCGTAGGTGCGCTCCTGGCCGTCGACAAGGAGGTCGACCTCGATGGTCTCGGAGTTCTTCGTCGTCGGCTCGTCGGCGATGTTCGCCGACGCGGTGCGCAGGCCCATGATCTTGAACCGGCCCCAGGCCTCGGCGTCGCCGTCCGACGGCAGGTACTCGTCGTTGAAGATCCGCCAGATCTCCGGTGCGGAGACCTCGCCGCCGGACTCCGAGCGGCCCTGCACGACCTGCGAGAACTCGACCTGGAGGCGGCGCGGCAGGTCGAGTCCGTGCTCGGTCTTGAGCAGGTAGGACACTCCGCCCTTGCCGGACTGCGAGTTCACGCGGATGACCGCCTCGTAGGAGCGGCCCAGGTCCTTGGGGTCGACCGGCAGGTAGGGCATGTCCCATTCCATCTGCTCGATGGGTACGCCGGCGGCCTGCGCCCGCTTCTCCCGGTCGACGAACGCCTTGTTGATCGCGTCCTGGTGGGAGCCGGAGAAGGAGGTGAAGACGAGGTCGCCGCCGTAGGGATGGCGCTCGTGCACGCCGATCTGGTTGCAGTGGGTGACGGTGCGGATGACCTCGTCGATGTCGGAGAAGTCGAGCTCCGGGTCGATGCCCTGCGAGTACAGGTTGAGGGCGACGGTGACGAGGTCGAGGTTGCCGGTCCGCTCGCCGTTGCCGAACAGGCAGCCCTCGATGCGGTCCGCGCCGGCCATGATGCCCAGCTCCGCGGCGGCCACGCCGGTGCCGCGGTCGTTGTGCGGGTGGAGGGAGACGGCGACGTCCTCGCGGTAGGGCATGTGGCGGCAGAACCACTCGATCTGGTCGGCATAGGTGTTCGGGGTGCCGCGCTCCACCGTGGCCGGCAGGTTGACGACGGTCTCCCGGCCGGCGGCCGGCTGCCACATGTCGAGGACGTTGCCGACGACGTCGAGCGCGAACTCCGGTTCGGTGTCGACGAAGATCTCCGGGGAGTACTCGTAGCCGAAGTCGGCGTCGCCGAGCAGGCTCTCGGCGTGCTTCATCACGGCCTGGGTGCCGCGCATCGCGATGTCGCGGGTCTCGTCGAAGCCGTCGCCGTCGAAGCCGAACACGACCTTGCGGAACACCGGTGCGGTCGCGTTGTAGAGGTGGACGGTCGGCATCTTCGCGCCGACGAGACTCTCCACGGTGCGCTCGATGAGGTCCTCGCGGGCCTGGGTGAGGACGGAGATCCGCACGTCGTCGGGGATCGCGTCCTCTTCGATGATCTGCCGGACGAAGTCGAAGTCGGGCTGGCTGGCCGCCGGGAAGCCGACCTCGATCTCCTTGAAGCCGAGCTTGACGAGGAGATCGAACATGCGGCGCTTGCGATCCGGGGTCATCGGGTCGATGAGCGCCTGGTTGCCGTCGCGCAGGTCGGTGCTGAGCCAGCGGGGAGCGCGGGTGATGCGCTGGTCGGGCCAGGTCCGGTCGTGCATGTCGATCCGGATGCGGTCGAAGAACGACTTGTACTTGGCGAACGGCATGGGGCTGGGCTTCTGCAGGTGCGTCACTTCAGGGTCCTTGATCTCGACGGGTTTCGACCGACAGCATCGACTCCGCAGCGAGGATGCGGCCTGAGTCAGGCCTCGCCGCGGCACTGAAGAAGAAGAAGGAGCGCCTGCCTATCCATGCTCCTCACTGTATGCGCAACCGCCGTCGAGGTCACCCGGCGCGCCCACCATGTGGGACGACGATGCCGTGGTCTCAGTTGACGAAGTCCGCGCCGGCGCGGGCGACGGTGAAGCCCTTGCCGGTGGCGTCCGAGGTGCACGACATGCCGTCGCGGGCGGAGGTGCACGTCATCCCGTGCGCCTCGATCGACTCGCCGTAGTCGAGCGGCTCGGCCTCCGGGGCCTCCGGGGCCGGGGCGCAGGAGAACCCGGCGCCGTCGTCGTTGGCGACGACGATCCCGCCCCAGTTGTCGATCTCGCAGTCGGCCGGCTTCTCCGGCGGCTCGTAGTCGAAGCTCGCGATCGTGCAGCGGGCGCGCTCGGCGTCGATCGTGCAGCTGATGTTGCCCGAGGGGGCAGCGAAGGAGCGAACCTCGGAGGCCGGGGTGCTCGGTGCCTCCGAGTCCTCCTCCCCGGGCGATTCCGGTGCCCCAGCGGGCGGCGGCGGGGCGGGCATCGCGGCGTCGTCGCCCCGGTCCTGCCCGCTGAACATGTCGAACAGGATGTAGCCGATGATGCCGAGGACGAGCAGCACGGCGATGACGATGACGGCGATCGCCGCTCCCGGCATGCCCCGCTTCCGCTGCGCCGGCCGCCCGGCACCGTAGTGCTGGGCACCGTGCGGCGGCTGCGACGCACCCGCGCCGCCTCCGACCATCGGGGGCACGGGAGGCGGGGGCGGGACCGGGGCACCGCCCACGGTCGGGGCGGCGACGGGGGCCGGATCGCGGCCGGGCCAGCGGCTCGGCGGGGCCTGGCGCTCGGCCCATGCCAAGTGGGCGGCGGTCGCCCTGGGGCCGTCGTGCGCCTCGGGCCGTTCACGCGGGCCGTCGAGGCGGTCGTCATGGGTCTCCGCCGCGATCTGCTGGAGCTCCTCGAGGCTGAGCACGCGGGTCGATTCGCCCTCCGGTGCGGCGTCCGCGGCACGGAGCTGCGCGACCTCCTCGGCGCGGAGTGCCTGGGTGTCGTCCGTCGGGGCGGCGGGCTTCGCCTGGCCCACGAACAGCTGCGTGGTCAGGGAGTCTTCCGGCGGCGTCCCGGGGGTCGGTCGCCGGCGCGGCGGACGACGGTCGGGCGGAGGAGGAATGCTCATGGGAATCCAGTGTAGACACCCGCCCCGGAGCGCGCGGTCAGCCGTCGGTCAGGCGGCCCCGGCCGGTCCTGGGCCGTGGCGTCGGCCGGACCCGGGCCGTGTCGTCGGGCCCGGCGGGGAGCGCCCATGGCACGATGGACGCATGGTCCATCCCGCCGTCCGGTCCGCCGCACCGCTCCTGCTCGTGGCGCTGCTCGCCACCGGCTGTGCGCGTCCTGCCGGTGGCGACGCCGTGGCCGCCGCCGCATCGGGTCTCCGTGCACCGGCCCAGAGCGCACCGCGCGACCTCCCCGCCCCCGCCCTGCGCACGCCCGCCGGGGCCGAGGCGCCCGCCGGTCCCTCGCTGCCCCCGCTGCCCGGCATCGGGCCGGAGACGCTCGCCGAGGTCCCGGCCGACACCCGCCAGGTGCTCATCTCCTCGACCCCGGGGCCCGCGGACACGACCGCGACGACGGTGCTGTTCGAGCGCGCCGGCGACGGCTGGGAGCGCACCGGCGAGTACGCCGGCCACAACGGGGGCGCGGGCTGGAAGCGCGACCGGCGCGAGGGCGACCGCACCTCGCCGATCGGGGTGTTCTCGCTCAGCGATGCCGGCGGCTCCCTCCCGGACCCGGGCTCGCTCCTGCCCTACACGCACGAGCCGGAGCTGCGCACCGGTGCGGCGGCCGCCTACGGCGAGGACTACGCGGCGGTGTTCGACCGCGTCATCGCCATCGACTACAACCGGCAGCCGGGCACCCCGCCGAACGACGACACCCGCCCGCTCGGCTGGGACGCCGGCGGCAAGATCTGGCTCCACGTCGACCACGACTCCCCCACCCGGGGCTGCATCACTGTCGACGCCGAGGACATGGTGCACCTGCTGCGGACCCTCGACCCCGCCGCGCATCCGCACATCATCATGGGACCCGCCGATGACCTCGCCCGCTGACGCGTCCGCGGCGGCGGCCGGGCCCGCTGAGCTCCGCGTCCTCCTCCCCTCCCCCGAGGTGCTGCCGACGCGGCGGGCCACCGCGGAATCGAGCGCCGACCCCGCCGGGCCCGAACCGCGGCTCGTCGAGCTCTACGACTCCGGCCCGCTGTCCGGGCACACCCCCGGGATGCGCGTGCAGGCGAACATGGTGACCACCGTGGACGGGGCGATCGCCGGTGCCGACGGCCGCTCGTCGACGATCTCGACCCCTGCGGACATGCGGGTGTTCTCCGTGCTCCGCTCGCTCGCCGACGCCGTCGTCGTCGGGGCGCAGACCACCCGCATCGAGCGCTACACCCGGCTCACGGAGAAGACCGCCTACCGGGCGCAGCGGGCGGCCCGCGGCCAGGAGCCCGTCCCGCTCCTCGTCATCGTGTCCGGGACGGGCAGCATCGACACCGCCCGACTCGCCGAGCAGGGCACCTCCCCGATCGTGGTGCACACCGCGACGGACGACCCGGAGACACTCGCCGGGCTCCGTGGGTTCTGCGGCGCCGGAAACGTCGTCGTCCACGGGGACATCACCCCGCAGGCGGTGCTCGCCGACCTCGCCGTCCGGGGCGTGCGCCGGGTGCTGTGCGAGGGCGGGCCGACGCTGCTCGGCAGCTGGGTGTCGGCCGGGCTCGTCGACGAGCTGTGCCTCACCGTCTCCCCGCTGCTCGCCGGCAGCGGTACCGAGGATCATCCCGGTCTGCTCGGGACGGTGCGCCTGCCCGCGCCGGTGCCCGCGACCCCGCTCAGCCTGCTCACCGATTCATCGACGTACATCCACCGCCTGGCCCTGCCGGCCGGACCCGCGGCCGCTGCGGCCGCAGAAGGAGAATCCCCATGACGAAGACGATCGCAGTCACCGGAGCCGCCGGACAGATCGGCTATGCGCTGCTGTTCCGGCTCGCCGCCGGCGCGGTGTACGGTGACGAGCCCGTGCGGCTGCGCCTGCTCGAGATCCCGCCGGCGCTGCCGGCGCTCGAGGGTGTGGTCATGGAGCTCGACGACTGCGCCTTCAACACGCTCGCCGCAGTCGACATCACCGACGACCCGCGTACCGCCTTCGACGGGGCGGACGCCGCACTGCTCGTCGGTGCCCGCCCGCGGGCCAAGGGCATGGAGCGCGCGGACCTCCTCGAGGCCAACGGCGCGATCTTCTCCGCCCAGGGGAAAGCGCTGGGCGAGGTCGCAGGCTCCGACATCAGGGTCGTCGTCACCGGCAACCCGGCGAACACGAACGCCCTCATCGCCTCCACGCACGCCCCGGACATCCCCGCCGCGCGGTTCACCGCGCTCACCCGGCTCGACCACAACCGGGCGCTCGCGCAGCTCGCGGCCCGCGCGCAGGTGCCGGTGAGCACCATCGAGCACCTGGCGATCTGGGGCAACCACTCCGCCAGCCAGTACCCGGACGCCACCCGCGCCACCGCGGGCGGACGCCGGGTCCTCGACATCATCGACGACGAGGCGTGGGTGCGCGAGCACTTCATCCCGACCGTCGCGCAGCGCGGGGCGGCGATCATCGCCGCCCGCGGGGCGTCCTCGGCGGCCTCGGCGGCGAACGCGACGATCGAGCACCTGCGCGACTGGGTGCACGGCACCAGCGGGCAGTGGGTGTCGATGGCGGTGCCGTCGAACGGCGAGTACGGCGTGCCCGAGGGGCTCATCAGCTCGTTCCCGTGCACGGTGGCAGGCGGGGAGCACCGGATCGTCGAGGGGCTCGAGATCGACACCTTCTCCCAGGCCCGGATCGACGCCTCGGTCGCGGAGCTCGCCGAGGAGCGCGAGGCCACCCGGGCGCTCGGCCTGCTCTGAGCCGGCCCGCCCGGGGGTCCGCGCTGCGGTTCAGCCGGTGATCGGTCTCAGCGGGTGATCTCCGCGAGATCGAGGACGTGGGTCTCGATGAAGTTCGCGACGTCGTCGTTCCACCGGTCCGGGTCGACGTTCCACTCCTTGGTGTGGCGCGCCTTCTCGTAGTGCGGCATCGTCACGAGGTCGCGCCGGACGCTGGCGAGCGCGTGCGAGGGCCCCGAGGGCACGAAGTCGTCGTCGTCGGAATGGATGAGGAGGACGCGCGTGTCGAGCTCGGCGGCCCGGCGCACCCAGTCCATCCGGTTGAGGTCGAGCGGGGTCTCCAGGCCGGTGATGCGCCGCGCCCACGGGCGGGTGAGCATGTCGAGCGCGAGCCGGGCGACCGGGGTGGGCAGGAAGTTGATGCGCGCCTGATGGTCGAGCACGTCGTACCAGTCGACGACCGGGCCGTCGAGGACAAGAGCGGCGATGTGCTCCCGGTTGCGGCCGCGGGAAGCGGCCTGGAAGGCGATCGCGGCACCCATCGACCAGCCGAACACTACGACCTTCTTCGCCCCCTGGGCGAGCGCGTGGTCGATCGCGACGTCGACGTCGATCCACTCGGTGTCGCCGAGACCGTAGCGGGCCGTCGAGCCGACCGGCACCTCGGGGTCGTTGCGGTAGGAGATCGCGAGCGCGGGGATCCGCAGGTCGTTGAGCACCGGGGCCGCCTTGAGGCCCTCGGCCCGGGAGCCGCCGCGACCGTGGACGAGGATCGCCCAGGTGTCGAGCGGGGTGTCGGCGGTGGTCGGGAAGAACCAGGCCGGCAGGTCGCCGACGTCGGATTCGAGGGTGACGTCCTCGTACGGCAGGCCGGTGGCGTCCGGGTGAGGGTAGAACACGCCCGTCCAGCGGCCGCGGCGGGCGGTGCGGAGGTCTCCCGCGGTCACGGCGAGCACCTCGCGCGACACGGTGCGCGACACCGGGTCGTACTCGACGATGTCGCCGATCTGCGCGTGCCCGGCCCCCGAATCGAAGTGCAGGCCGTACCGGCCGTTGACGAGCGTCTCGTCGTCGGCGGCGAGGTGGACGTGCATGTCGTCGTCGAAGCCGTCGACGTGGAGGATCTCGAGCTCCTCCGGCGCCTGCTCGGGGATCACGACCCGGCGGGCGAAATAGGCCGCGAGACCGGAGGTCGCGACGGAGGCGAGCAGGCCGATCCCGGCCCCGACGCCGAGGCCGGCGGCGGCGATACGCACGGCGCGCCGCTTGGGGTGCGCGACAGGATCAGGGGACGACGTCACGGGAACCTCCTCATCACCAGGGGTGTCATGCGGACAGTCTACTGTCCGGGTCACCGGAGTAGCATGGGGCGCAGCGAACCGACAGCGGAGGAGAAGGCTCATGAGCAGCGAACAGAACGCAGCACCCACCGTGCAGCGGACCGACGCCGAATGGCGTGAGATCCTCAGCCCGGAGGAGTACGCGGTGCTCCGGCAGGCCGGCACCGAGCGCCCGTTCACCGGGGAGTACACCGACACCACGACCGCCGGCTCCTACCGGTGCCGGGCCTGCGGCGCCGAGCTGTTCCGCAGCGAGACGAAGTTCGGCTCCCACTGCGGCTGGCCGAGCTTCTACGCCCCGCTCGCCGAGGACCGGGTGCGCTACATCCGCGACGACTCGCTCGGCATGCAGCGCATCGAGGTGCGCTGCGCGGCCTGCGACTCCCACCTGGGGCACGTGTTCGAGGGCGAGGGCTACGACACCCCCACCGATCAGCGCTACTGCATCAACTCGATCAGCCTCGTCCTCGCCGAGGACGGTGCGGACACCGCGGGGAACGACGCCGGGGACGGAGCCGCCCGGGAGTCGACCGATGCCTGAGCCGGTCGCCGAATCCGCGGTCCGGCGGGCCGCTCCGGCGGACGCGGTGGTCAAGCACTTCTCCGAGCTGACGAGCGAGGAGCTCTACGGGATCCTGCAGCTGCGCAGCGAGGTGTTCGTCGTCGAGCAGGACTGCGTGTTCCTCGACCTCGACGGGGTCGACCTCTACCCGGACACGCTCCACGCATTCATCCCGCATGCCGGTGCACCCACCCCGTTCCGCGACTCCCACGGTGAGCAGACCGGCCTGTCCGTCATGCCCGCCGCCTACGCCCGACTGCTCCCCCACGGTCTCGTTGACGGGCCGGCCGGGCACCCGGACGGCCGGAGCATCGGCCGGGTCGTCACCGATCCCGCAGCGCGCTCCACCGGTGCCGGGCGTGTGGTCGTCGGCCGGCTCGTCGAGGACTTCGCAGGCAGTCTGCTCACCCTCAACGCCCAGTCCTACCTCGAGCGCTTCTACGCCGGGTTCGGCTTCGAGCGCAGCGGGGAGGACTTTCTCGAGGACGGGATCGTCCACATCCCGATGCGCCGGGCGGCCGGCCCGGCCCGCGGCTGAGCCGTTCCCCGGCGGGGCCGCTCCCGAGTCCCGCCTCCCGGCCCGCCGCGTTCCGACCACCGACCCGGAGGAGAGTCCCGTGCACATCGCAGTCATCGGCGCCGGGGTGCTCGGCCTGTGCACCGCCCTCCACCTCGCCGAGCGCGGGGAGGACGTCGTGCTCCTCGAGGCGGCGCACCCCTTCGCAGGAGCCAGCGGGCGGTCGTTCGCGTGGATCAATGCGAACCACAAGGAGCCGCGCGCCTACTACGACCTCAATGCAGCGGGTATCGCGGCCCACCACCGGCTGCAGGAGCGGCTGGCCGCGCACGGCCGCTGGTTCCATCCGAGCGGCGGGATCCTCGTCGACACGGGGCCGGACCGGATCCGTACCTATGAGGAGCGCAGCACCGAGGCGCGGGCTTACGGCTACCCGTGCCGGGAGGTCGACCGGGCGGAGCTCGAAGCGCTCGAGCCGGCGGTCGACTGGCCGGACAGCGCGGACGGCGGTCTGCTCTTCGAGGCGGAGGGCTACGCGGATGCCGAGCTCTTCAGGGACGCGCTGCTCTCCGCGCTGGCGGACCGCGGGATCGCACCGCGCATCATCACCGTCGAGTCCTGGCAGGCAGCAGGCGACGGCGTCGACCTCCACCTGGCCGGGGGCGAGGTGCTCTCCGTCGATCGTGCGGTGCTCGCCGCCGGGGCCGCATCAAGGGAGATCGCCGCACGGTCCGGCGCGCTGGTGTCCGTAGCGGACCTGCGGGAACGCAGCGCACGGACGCACAGCTTCCTCGGCATCACCGAACCGGTCGGCACTCCCCCACTCGACATCGAGCTGCACCGGGTCATCGTGTCCGACCGGATGAATGTGCGCCCGCAGCACGACGGGCGGCTGCTCGTGCAGGTGCCCTCGGTCGAGCACCGGGCCGCCGAGCAGTCCACCGCAGAGCAGCTCGCCGAGGTGCGCGCGGAGATGGACGCGGTGCTCGCGGAGTTCTTCGGAGACCGCGCGCGGCTCGAATCGGTGACGCTGAGCGGGCGCAGCCTGCCCGACGACGAGCTCACCATCGCCGGCTTCCTCGACGAGCAGCAGCGCGTCTACGCCCTCGTCACGCACAGCGGAATGACCCTGGCCCCGCACCTCGGGGAGGTCGCCGCCGCCGAGGTCACCGGCACCCCGGATCCGGGTCTCGAGCTGTTCCGGCCCGGCCGGTTCGCGCGGCGCCGTGCGCAGGCGGATGGGGCCGGTGACGGGGAGGCGACCGCCGGGACGCGCGAGGAGTTCATCGGTCGGCAGTGAGCGCGGCCCGGGTGACGCACGGGTACTTCACGGGTGCGGATGAGCTCCGATGAGTTATCCACAGGTTCGAATAATCCCGTGCGCTCCGGGGTGGGCTGCATTACCGTAGACAGCACCTGCTCCGCTCCTCCCCAAGGACACCCGATGCCCCTCGTGTTCTCTCCCCCGCCCCGCCTCACCCACGAGCCCGATGAGTTCTCGACCGGTTCCGCGCAGGAACAGCGACCCGCGTGTCACTCACGCTCGCCGAATGCGCCGCGCCTGCCCCGCGCTGCTCCGAGGATCGGTGCCGCCGTGGGCGCTGCGGTGCTGCTCCTGTCGGCTTGCACCGCCGGACCCGAGGAGCACACACTCGCCACACCGACCGCCGCGACTCCCACCGACACCGCCGAAGCAGTCCCGGAATACACGACCGACCTGCAGCTCAGCGAGGAGGAGAAGAAGGCGGTCGACGCATCATTAATTGCACTCAACGGTTTCGTTGAAACTACAAACGATGTCTACGGAGCAGGTGGATCCGGCGCAGAGAAGTTTGACAAAGTTTCCAAGGACGTCGTTCTCGTCAAATCTAAGAACGAGTCTGATGAGCTAGCGTCGTCAAACACACGAATGCATGGAGAATTTCGCATATCAGAGATTGGTGTAAATGAAGTCGACTTAAGGTCCGATGACGGAACTCAGATTCCATTCGTATCCATTCTTGCTTGCGTTCCGACCAATGAGTATTACTTTGCCGCCAAAGAAGCTCGCAGCAATCAAACAGAATCGGCTGACTCGGAGACCAAGACCTTCCAATTTGTCGTCTCTAATTATGAATCGGAATGGTTCGTATCAGAGCAGTATCTTTGGTCGGAATCATGCGAATCAAAATAGTTTCCGGCACCGCAATAGGAATGGCTTTCCTGCTATTGATACAAACGTCCTCAGCTCTTGCCACAAGTCCTGGCTGTTCAATTCTTGAGGATGGGAATGGAAACTGTAGCGTCGAGCGAAGCGAACCTGATCGCGGAGATTCTGATCGCGGTGGATCGAATCCAGGTGGAGGCGGCTCCGACCGGGGAGGCTCCGATCGCGGCGGCCGTGGAGGCGGCGGCGGATCGGGTGGCGGCGGTGGCGGGCCTGCAGGTCCACCCGGCGGATGCGAGCGCGTGAATCTTCCGTCCACGGGTGAGAGCGTCGAGGTCTGCGCGGAGCTCGATCCCGACGACGAGGGCGGCGGGTCCGGCGGTGGCGGCGGGGAGGCCGCACCGACCCCGGTGGTGACGGAGGAGGACTTCCAGTCCTTCGAGATCCCGCCCTCGACGCTCCACTCCTGGCCCGATGCTTGGGCGGTGACGAATCGGCGGACGGCTTTCTGGGCCGACTCCGCGGTCCGCTATATCGACCTCGTCCTCTTCGACATCCCGGTGCAGGTGCGGGCCACGCCCGTGGCCTATGTCTGGGACTTCGGCGACGGCACCACGGACCGCACGACCTCCCCGGGCAGCCGCCCGCGGTCCGTCCAGAACGCGCAGATCCACCACACGTACTCGGCGCCCGGCACCGTCTCGGTCACCCTGACCACGTACTACGCGGGAATGTACTCCGTGGCCGGCGGCCCCTGGCTGACGATCCCGGGCCAGGCAGCGGTGCCGAGCGACCCGCTCGAGCTCGA
The DNA here is from genome assembly GCF_039541555.1 of Brevibacterium pityocampae. Classification (NCBI taxonomy): domain Bacteria; kingdom Bacillati; phylum Actinomycetota; class Actinomycetes; order Micrococcales; family Brevibacteriaceae; genus Brevibacterium; species Brevibacterium pityocampae. The sequence continues at coordinate 132,445 of NZ_BAABGL010000018.1, forward strand.
GGTGTACCGCTACCACCGGTTCCTCGTCGACGAGGACTGCCTCGACGACCCTTCGAGCCCCGACTGCGAGGCTCCGGACGGCTGACCGCCCCGGCTCAGCGCCAGGCTGAGATGATGTCGGCGAGGTCCCGGCGCGGACCGGTGAAGAACGGGAGCTCCTCACGCACGTGGAGGCGCGCCTGGGTGGCGCGCAGCTCGCGCATGAGGTCGACGATCCGGTCGACCCGCGAGGCCTCGAAGGACAGCAGCCACTCGTAGTCGCCGAGCGCGAACGCGGAGATCGTGTTCGCCTTGATGTCCTTGTAGTCCGCAGCCGCCATGCCGTGCTCGCGCAGCATCTGCGAGCGCTCCTCCGCCGGCAGCACGTACCACTCGTAGGACCGCACGAACGGGTACACGCAGATGTAGTCGCCGGGCGTGCTGTCGGTGAGGAACGCCGGCAGGTGGGACTTGTTGAACTCCGCCGGGCGGTGCATGCCGATGACCGACCACACGGGCTCGAGGATCGAGCCGAGCACCGAGTGGCGCACGGCGGCGTAGGCGGCCTGGATCGCCTCGGTGGTGGGGGCGTGCCACCAGAACATGACGTCGGCGTCGGGGCGGAAGGCGGAGACGTCGTAGACGCCGCGCACCACGAGGCCCTGGTCGCTGAGCGCGGAGAGCCGGGAGGTGATCTCCTCGGCGAGCGCGGCGCGGTCCTCCTCGCCGATCTCCCCGGCGACGGAGAACACGCTGTAGCCGGCGTAGCGGATCTCCTGGTTGAACTTCTCGATCTCTTCCGGGGTGGGCTGGCGGTAGTTCGACATGGTTCCTTCTTCCTCGTGGTGGTGTCCGTCGATCAGGTCTGCTGGTGGTGCGTGTGCAGGGGATCCATGAACAGCGAGCGCGGGAGCACTGGTGACATGCGCAGGGGTGGAGTGCGCAGTCGGCGCGGTGCGATCACGGCGGCGGGCCGCCGGTGAGCCGGGCGATCTCCTTCTCCGCCCGCGCGATGCAGGCGGGGATCCCGACCCCGTCGTAGGCGGAGCCGACGAGCGCGAGGCCCGGGATGCCGGCGAGCACCGCGTCGATGCGTGCGGTGCGCTCGAGGTGGCCGGGCGTGTACTGGGGCAGCGCCGCGGTCCACCGCTGCACCTCGGTGTGGAGGACGGGGGCGGCCCGGCCGGTGATGCGCCGCCAGTCCGCGATCGCCCGGGCGACGAGCTCATCGTCGGACAGCGGCTCCCAGGCGTCCGGGTCGTCGCCGAACCGGCCGACGCTCATCCGCACCACGGCGGTGTCCGCGGGCAGCAGCGCGGCGAGCCACGGCCACTTGTTCGAGGCGTAGGTCGAGGCCTTGATGAACGCGGTCTCCGTGGGAGGGACGAGGAAGCCGGAGCCCTCCAGCGGGGCCTCGGCGACGTCGATGACGGCGGTGACCACGGCGGAGCTCGCATGGTCCACTCCCCCGAGGATCCCCGCGATCTCCGCGTCGACCCCGGCGAGCAGACCGGTCGCGGCGTGCGCGGGCACGGCGAGGACGAGAGCGTCGAACTCCTCGGCTCCGCCGCTCACGCTCTCGACGGCCCAGGTGCCGCCGCCGGCCTGTCGCACGGCGCGCACCGGAGCGTTGAGCCGGAACTCGACCCCGGACTGCGCGAGGTGCTCGGTGAGCGCGGTGACGAGGCGGTTCATCCCGCCGCGCAGCGACATGAACACCGGCGGCGCCTCGGCGGGCTGGGAGCCGGGGACGTTCGCCCCGGGCGTCGCCGCGCGCCCGGCGGCCCGCGCGCGGAGCACCTCGGCGACGGCGTCGAGGACCGGGGTGCCGGCCCGGGCTGCGGGCAGGAGCGCGGGGATCGTCGCGGCGAGGGAGAGGTCGCGGCAGCGTCCGGCGTACACGCCGCCGAGCAGCGGGTCGACCACGGTGTCGACGAGCGCGTCGCCGAGCCGGGCTGCGAGGAAACCGCCCACCGACACGTCGCCGGCGGCCGGCGCGGTGAGCTGCTCCTCGCTCACCCGGGCGAGCTCGGACTCGGTGAGCAGGCCTGCGAGCACCTGCGGGTCGGCGGGCACGCCCATGAGGGTGCCGGCCGGGATCGCGTGCATGGCGCCGTGGGCGTGGATGCGGGAGGAGTGCGCCCGGGACGGGAACTCGAGGTCGAGGCCGAGCTCGCGGCACAGGCCCACGGTCTCCGGGCGGACGTACAGGCTCGCCTCGGCACCGACGTCGGCACCGGCGGGCGCATTGCCGTTCAGGTCGGAGCCGCGCAGGCACCCGCCCAGCCGGTCCGAGGCCTCGTACACGGTGACCGCGGTGCCGGGCCGGGTGCTGATGAGCCGATGGGCGGCGACGAGGCCGGAGATCCCGCCCCCGACGACAGCGGCGGTGCTCACCGGCGGTCGCCCGCCTCCGCGGCCGGGTCGACCGGGTCCATGCTGTCCGCGGCTCCCGAGGCGCCCCGGCGCTCGGCGAGGACCTCACGGGACACCCGGTGGACCTCCTCGACGACGAGGCCGGGGACGGCGGGGTCGGTGGCCGGCAGCACGCCGTGGCCGAGGTTGAAGACGTGGCCGCCCGGATGGTCGAGACCGGCGCGCACGATCTGCTCCACGCGCGGCCGCAGCACCTCCCACGGGGCGAACAGCATCGCCGGGTCGAGGTTGCCCTGGAGCGCCTGGCCGGGCTGCACCCGGGCCGAGGCGGCGGCGAGGTCGACGCGGAAGTCCACACCCATGACGGTGGAGCCGGCCTCGGACATCGGGGCCAGCAGCTCCCCGGTCTGCACACCGAAGTGGAAGCTCGGGACGTCGTGGCGGCTCAGCGCTGCGAACACCTCCTGCGAGTGCGGGAGCACGGCGGCGCGGTAGTCCTGCGGGCCGAGGTAACCGGCCCAGGAATCGAAGAGCTGGAAGGCGCGGGCGCCGGCGGACAGCTGCACGTCGATGAAGGTCGCCGACATCCGGCCGAGCTTGGCGAGGATCGCGGAGAACAGCTCCGGATCCCCGAGCATCATCGCCTTGGTCTTCTCGTGGTTGCGGCTCGGCCCGCCCTCGATGAGGTAGCTCGCCACCGTGAACGGCGCGCCGGCGAACCCGATGAGCGGGGTGTCGCCGAGCTCCGCGACGATCCGGGTGACGGATTCGGCGATGTCGGACAGTGCCTCGGCGTCGAGCTCGGGCAGCCGGTCGAGGTCGGCACGGGTGCGCACGGGGGTGCTGATGACGGGTCCGACCCCGGGCTCGATGACGACGTCGACACCGGCGGCCTGGAGCGGGACGACGATGTCGGAGAAGAAGATCGCGGCGTCCACGCCGTGCCGACGGACCGGCTGCAGGGTGATCTCGGTGACGAGGTCCGGGGTGCGGCACGCCTCGAGCATCGCGTTGCCCTTCCGGAGCTCCCGGTACTCGGGGAGGGAGCGACCGGCCTGCCGCATGAACCAGACGGGAGTGTGATCAACCGGCTGCGAGAGGGCAGCGCGTACGAGAGTCGAAGCCATTGCTCCATGGTCTCATCTGCGCGCGGCCGGAAGAAACCGTGTCGTACCGCAGGACCGCCCGTCTCAGAGCGGAGCCGCCCGCACCGCCGGTTCCGGGATCGGGCGCCGAGGCGCCGCTCAGGGCAACGGGGTGTCGGCGGTGAGGGCGTGGAAGGTGCGGTCGACGTAGACGAGCGGAGGACGCGGCGCGTCGGCGAGGATCTCGCGGACCGCGGCGACGACCACGATCGACTCCCCCACCTCGACGTGCTCGAGGTGCTCACACAGGAGGGCGGCGTGCACCCCGGGCAGCACCGGCTCGCCGCCCGGCAGGGTGCGCCAGCCCTGCTCGGGGGTGAAGCGCGGAGCACCGGGCACGGCGAAGGACCGGGCGATCTCGACCTGGTCGGCGCTGAGCAGGTTGACGACGAAGGACGGGGCCGCGAGCACGCGGGAGGCCGAGCCGCGCCGCGAGGTCACGGAGAACAGCAGCGCCGGGGGCGCCGCGGACACGCTGGCCACGCTCGACACCGTGAGACCGACCGGCCCGTCCGGTGAGGCCGCGCTGATCACCGCCACCCCGGCGGGGTGATGACGGAACGCGTGCTTGAACGCCTCGGGGTCGAGCTGGTTCACGGGTGCGGTCTCCTTCGCAGCGGCTGGACGGATGGTTCGAGGGGTGCCCTCGCTCCGCCAACGCCGCGCACCGGGTCCGGCATTCCCGCCGCCCGGCGCCTCGGCGTGGATGCTAGGACATGTCCGCGGCGTTGCCTACTCTGGACTCGTGGTCATCCCGTCTCCGCTCAATCGCACGCCCGAACCGTTCGCGCGCGCCTCGGCCGTGCTCCGCGAGGTGACCGGCCGCCCCCACGTGTCGATCTCCGAGATCCCGGCCCCGGGCAAGCTCGCCCCCTACGCCCTCGCCCTCGGGGCCGAGGTCCGCGCCGAGGACCACCCGGTCGTGCCCGCCGACGACGACGTCGACGAGCTCGCCACCGGACGCGTCGTCGTCCTCTACGACCCCGACCGTCCGAGCGAGTGGGACGGGGAGTTCCGAGTGGTGAGCTACATCCGCGCGGAGCTCGAGCACGAGCTCGGCCACGAGGCCATGCTCGGCTCCGTCGCCTGGTCCTGGCTCACCGAGGCCCTCGAGACGAACGGCTGCGAGGTGCGCAGCATCGGCGGCACCACCACCCGCGTGCTCTCGGAGAGCTTCGGCACGCTCGCCGGGCGTCCGTCGACGATCGACCTCGAGTTCCGGGGCTCGTGGACCCCGGTGATGGAGGAGCCGGAGGAGATCGCCGACCACCTGACCGCGTGGATCGACCTCCTGTGCACCGTCGCCGGCCTCCCACCGCTGCCCGAGGGCGTCACTCCCCTGCCGGGGCGCCGCCGGTGAGCTCCCACCACACCGACGAATCCCTGCCGCTGCTGTCCGCCCCCGCGGACGGGGTGCCCGACATCGTCGACACCCCGGACGCCCTCGCCGCGGCGGTCCGCGACCTGGCCGCCGGCACCGGTGCGGTGGCCGTCGACGCCGAGCGCGCCTCGGGCATCCGCTACGGCGGGCGCGCCTTCCTCATCCAGCTGCGCCGCGCGGGCGCCGGGACGATCCTCATCGACCCCGAGGCGCTGCCGGACCTGTCCACGGTAGACGACGCCCTGCGCGGCGCCGAATGGGTGCTCCACGCCTCGACCCAGGACCTCCCCTGCCTCGCCGAGCGCGGGATGCGCCCCGACGCCCTGTTCGACACCGAGCTCGCCGCGCGCATGCTCGACTTCGAACGCTTCGGACTCGCCGCGGTCGTCGGCGAGACGCTCGGTGTCCGCCTGGCGAAGGAGCACTCGAACGTCGACTGGTCGCGCCGTCCGCTGCCGCCCGACTGGCTGACCTACGCCGCGCTCGACGTCGAGCTCCTCATCGAGGTCAGCGACATCCTCCAGGCGCAGCTCCAGGAGACCGGCAAAGCCGAGTTCGCACAGCAGGAGTTCGACCACCTCCTCGACTTCACCCCCAACGTCTACGCGGAGCCGTGGCGCCGCGTGCAGGGCCTGGGCACGGTGAAATCCCGCCGCGGCCTGGCGCGCGTCCGGTCCCTGTGGACGGCCCGGGACCGGGTCGCCGCCGCGCAGGACCTCGCACCGAGCCAGATCCTGCGCGACCGCCACCTCATCGCACTCGTCGGCATCGATGCCCGCACTCCCGACGACCTGCGGCGCGTCCCTGGCGTACCCGGGATGGACCGCTCGGCGCGCCTGCGCTGGCACAAGGCCCTGAGCGATGCCGACGCCCTGCCCGAGGCCGAGCTCCCCGATCGCCGCTCCGCGGACGCCGAGGCACCCGCCGAGGTCGACCGGAACCGCGTCAAGGCGCGCCTCGATCTCATGAAGCCCGCCGTCCAGGAGGTCGCGCGGGACCTGCGGATGCCGCACGAGGTCGTCCTCACCCCGCGCCACGTCAAGACTCTCGCCGGCCGGCGCACCATCGGGGACGAACAGGCCGTCGCGGCGTTCCTCGCCGAGCGCGGCGCCCGGCCCTGGCAGATCGAGGCGACGGCCGGAGTGCTCGCCGCCGCCGCGGCCGAGGCGGATCGGGACTGATCGGGTCGACGTCTCCGGCGGGTCAGCCGGTGCGGGTCGAGGTGCGCTCGACGCGGTCGACGATGTCGGCCGGGAGGATCCTCAGGATCTTGTCGACCATGTCCGGCACCGCGAGGCCGGCGTACTCGAGGATCTCGTCCCGGGTGCCGTGGGGCAGGAACTCGTCGGGCACGCCGAGCTCGAGCACTCCGGTGCGGGAGTCGTCGTCGCGGAGGTCCTGGCGGATCTGCGAGCCGATGCCGCCGATCTTCACCCCGTCCTCGATGACGGCGACGAGCGCGTGCTCCTTGCCCATGTCGAGCACCGACTCCGGCACGGGCAGCACCCAGCGGGGGTCGACCACGGTGGTGCCGATGCCCTGGGCGCGGAGTGCCTCCGACACGGCGAGCGCGCGATCGGCGAGCGCGCCGACGGACACGATGAGGACGTCGGCGGGCAGGCTCGCGGGCGTCTCGGCGAGCACGTCGACCCCGTCGGCGGTGCGGCGCAGGGCAGCGATCTCGGTGCCGACGGTGCCGCGGGAGAACCGCACGACGGTCGGGGCGTCGGACACCTCGACGGCCTCGCGGAACTCCTCGGCCAGGCGGGTGGCGTCGCGCGGGGCGGCGAGCTGCAGCCCGGGCACGATCTGGAGCATCGCCATGTCCCAGATGCCGTGGTGGCTGGCGCCGTCGGGGCCGGTGACGCCGGCCCGGTCGAGCACGAAGGTCACGCCCTGGCGGTGGAGCGCGACGTCCATGAGGAGCTGGTCGAAGGCGCGGTTGAGGAACGTCGCGTAGAGGCACACGACCGGGTGGAGCCCGCCGTAGGACAGGCCCGCGGCCGAGGCGACGGCGTGCTGCTCGGCGATGCCGACGTCGAACACCCGCTCGGGGAACTCGGCGGCGAACTTCTCCAGGCCCACCGGCATGAGCATGGCGGCGGTGATCGCGACGAGGTCGGTGCGGGTACGGGCGATCTCGACGATCTCGGAGCCGAACACCGAGGTCCACGAGGTGCCCGTCGAGGGCTGGGCGGCGCCGGTGAGCGGGTCGATGACGCCGACGGCGTGGAACTGGTCGGCCTCGTCCTCGATCGCCGGGGCGTAGCCGCGGCCCTTCTGGGTGATCGCGTGGACGATGATCGGGCCCTGGTCGAAGTTCTTCGCCCGGGTGAGCGCCTTCTCCATGCTCTCGAGGTCGTGACCGTCGACGGGGCCGAGGTACTTGATCCCGAGCTCGTCGAACATCCCGGTCGCCGGTGCCGCGACCATGTCCTTGAGGCCCTTCTTCATCCCGTGCATCGCGGTGTAGGCGGCGCGCCCGGGAGGACCGGACTGCTGCAGGCGGTCGCGCCCCCAGCTCAGCAGCTTCTCGTAGTTCGAACTCGCGCGCAGCGAGTCGAGGTGTGCGGCGAACCCGCCGACGGTGGGTGCGTAGGAGCGGCCGTTGTCGTTGACGACGATGATGAGGCGGCGCGGCGGCTGGGAGCTGTCGGCGGCGATGTTGTTGAGCGCCTCCCAGGCCATGCCGCCGGTCAGTGCCCCGTCGCCGATGACGACGACGACGCTGCGCTCGGACTCGCCTTTGAGCTGGTGGGCCTTGGCGATGCCGTCGCCCCAGGACAGGGCCGCCGAGGCGTGGGAGTTCTCGATGATGTCGTGCTCGCTCTCGGCCCGCGAGGGGTAGCCGGAGAGCCCGTCGCGCTGGCGCAGCGTGTCGAACTGGGCGTAGCGGCCGGTGAGGAGCTTGTGGACGTAGCTCTGGTGGCCGACGTCGAAGAGGATCGTGTCGCACGGGGAGTCGAACACGCGGTGGATCGCGGTGGTGAGCTCGACGACGCCGAGGTTGGGCCCCAGGTGCCCGCCGGTGCCGGCAACCGTGGTGATGAGCGTGTCGCGGATCTCCTTGGTGAGCACCTGGCACTCGGCGTCCGACAGCGCCTTGAGGTCTGCCGGGGAGGTGATGGTCTCCAGGAATGTCATTCGCGCGTTCGCTCCTTCGGGTGCGCCTGCTGCGCGCACGACTGTCGAAATGTTCGTCCAAGCGTAGCAATCCTACTGCCCGGTCCCTGGGTGGACGCCCAGGCTGCGGGGCATGGCGGGGTGTGCGATGCGCGATGTGCGCAGGATCGGATCACGGCGGACCGCGGCCGAGGCGCACACTGGGAGGAGCAGCGACGCACCCCGACCACTGGAGGACCCCATGCGCTCGGTCGTCATCACCCAGAACATCACCGCGGACGGCTCGATCGAGATGCTCGACGACTGGTTCGACCCGTCCGGGATGCCTGAGTCCGGGGAGCTCGCCGAGCTCAACCGCGAGCAGGACGCGGCCTGCGACCTCGTGCTGCTCGGCCGGTGCACCTTCGAGGACTTCCGCGGGTACTGGCCGGAGGCCGATGATGCGGCGGGGATCTCGGCCTACCTCGACGCGGTGGACAAGGTCGTCGTCTCCGGCACGCTCACCGACCCCGGGTGGCAGAACACGACGGTCGTGCGCGATCCGCTCACCGCGGTCCGCGAGCTGCGGGAGCGCGCCGGCGGCGAGATCGTCGTCACCGGGAGCATCTCCGTGTGCCATGCGCTGCTGCGCGCCGGCCTGGTCGACGGGATCCGGCTCTACGAGTACCCCTGGGCGCAGGGCCGCGGCCGGCACCTGTTTCCCGCCGATGCCGCGCCCGGCCGGCTCACGCTCCTCGAGTCCCGGCTCCTCGACGGTCGGCTGCCCTACCGCGCCTACCGCATCGGGTGAGGGCGATCGCAGCGGTCGCGGCGGCACAGGGTGGTCTGAGGTCGGATCAGCGTGCGACGGTGGGCCTCAGCGACGAGCGCTGTCCAGCGGTCCGGCGGCATCCGGTCCTGCATGTCCTCCAGTGCGCGCCGGACAGTGGTGCCCGGGATGCCCTCGTGCTCTGTGCAGCTCACGGAGCACCATCGCTGGCAGGTGCTTCAACCTCGTGGTGAGTTTCGCTGGGCCGCCCGGAGGTGCTTGCCCTTCCGGCAGGCGCCCTCCGGGCGGTAGCGATCAGCTGTCAACAGCACGTCCCTCGCGCGCTTACTCGCTTCCGCCTGCGAGCTCGAAGTACCGCTCGAAGAAACTCGTCAGTGCCTCGATCACGCGCTTCTTCTTGTCGCCGTGACCTGCTTCGCGGTTGAAGCGTGAGACGGGTGGCATGATCGTCGTGATCGCCGTACCGCCAGTGCTCAGCTGAGCATCGCGGAAGGCTGCGACGACGAACGCGCGGGTCTGTTCCGGCTTGAGTTCGAGCTCGTCGATGATCCGCTGAAGCTCAGCGTCTCGTTTGGCGGCGATGAACGTCTGCCACTGCTCGTCGACTGCACCGTCGACGGACACCGAGTCGACGAAGTCCTCTACAAGGTCTCGCTTGCTTCGCAGGCTCGGGCTGGCATCGACCGCGTGTGTGATCTGAGCACGCAGCTCCTTGTCCTTGCCGTTCCCGCGCTCGGCACGCATCCGCTCGACGAGCATGAGGATGTAGTCGACGTTGATCTCGACTTGCTTGACCAGTTCGATCTCGAAGACGACGTCGTCGTTGATCTGCTCCTTCTCCGCCGCTGTGTCCGTCCGGAAGTCGGCGTACAGGTTCAGGTAGACGCTGCGGTAGTCCTGATGTTGTCGCTCGGTCAGGACGTCTTGGCCTTCGAACTCATCGAACTCACCGAGGATGTTGCTCAGTCGGAGCACCGAACCGAAAATGTTGATGAAGTCCTTCTGATCCTGCTCCCCGATGATCTGCGCGCCCAGCGGGAACCGCCGCAGCAGCTCGCTCACCTTTTCGGAGTACTCAGCGAAGTACTCGCTGTACGGCGGTGCGATCACGATGCTGCGTGCGTCCTTGTTGCCGAACAGCTCGAGTGCGGCGTTCGTCTCGTCCTCGAGGTCGCGGAAGACGACGATGTTCCCGTGCCGCTTCACCGAGTTGAGAATGCGATTGGTGCGCGAGTACGCCTGGATGAGACCGTGCATGCGCAGGTTCTTGTCGACGAAGAGTGTATTCAACGTCGTGGCGTCGAAGCCGGTGAGGAACATGTTCACCACGATGACCAGGTCGATCTCGCGGTTCTTCATCCGCTGAGACAGGTCCTTGTAGTAGTTCTGGAACTTGTCGGCGCTGGTGTCGTAGCTGGTGCCGAACATGTCGTTGTAATCCTGGATCGCGTCTTCCAGGAAGTCGCGCGCGCCGCTGGCGAGCATGTCGGTGTCGAACGCCTCGTCCTCGAGGATGCCATCGGGCTCAGCCTCATTCGCGCCATAGCTGTAGATCAGCCCGACCTTGAGACGCTTCGCGGGCGGCAGCTGCTCCATCTGCATCTGGAACTGGTTGTAGTATCGGCGCGCTGCATCGATCGAGGCCGTCGCGAACAGCGCGTTGAAACCGCGAACGCGCTTCTTCTCCTTGAGCGACTCCGCTCGGCGATGCGTACGTGACGACTCCGCCACGTTGGTCACGACGGCGTGCTCGTAGCTCGTCTGGCGCTTCGTCTTCTGGTCGAAGTGTTCCAGGATGTATGCAGTGACCTGCGCGATACGACGCGGATCCAGCAGAGCGCGCTCTCGATCGATCGCCGGGACGTCCTTGTCGACGATGCCTGCGCGTGCACCGATCGTGTTGATGTAGTCGACCCGGAACGGCAGAACGTTCTTGTCCGTGATCGCGTCCATGATCGTGTACGTGTGCAGCTTGTCGCCGAAAGCCTGCTCGGTCGTCTTCAGCAGTGGGTTGCCGCCGCTTGCCGAATTCTCAGCGAAGATCGGTGTGCCTGTGAAGCCGAACAGGTTGTAGCGCTTGAATGCCCGCGTGATGTCGGTGTGCATGTCGCCGAACTGCGACCGGTGGCACGCGTCGAAGATGATCACGACGTGCCCCGAGAAGATCTCGTGGCCCGTGTTGGCCTTGATGAAGGTCGACAGCTTCTGGATCGTCGTGATGATGATCGGCTGGTTGGTTCTACCGCTTTTCAGCAATGCGCCATTGGGTTTGGTGAGCTGCTCGGCCAAGATCTTCGTGCTCGTGTTGCTGTTCGCTGATCCAGGCGCGAATCGGTCGTACTCGCGCATCGTCTGGTAGTCGAGGTCCTTGCGGTCGACCACGAACAGCACTTTGTCGACGCTCGGCATCTTCGACGCGAGCTGAGCAGCCTTGAACGACGTGAGTGTCTTGCCCGACCCGGTGGTGAATCGCCCCGGGTTTAATGGAGACATCGTTAGCCCGGAAGGATGGGCGGCATGGTCGCACCACGGAAGTACCCCGACGAGCTACGCGAGCGAGCCACAAGGATGGCGATCGATGCGCGACAGGACCCGGCCACTCGGGCCGGCGCGTTCCGTCGGATCGGGGAACAACTCGGTGTCCACCCCGAAGCGCTGCGGACGTGGGTGAAGAAGGCTGAGATCGATGAAGGACTCAGACCGGGAACTACCTCGGACGACGCAGCCCGGATGGCCGAACTCGAGAGGGAGGTCCGCGAGCTGCGGCGGGCGAATACGATCCTGCGGCAGGCATCGGCTTTCTTCGCCGCGGAGCTCGACCGCCCTTCCCGGTGATGTGCGCGTTCATCGACGCGCTCCGGGACGAGCACGGGGTCGAGCCGATCTGCAGGATCTTGCAGATCGCCCCGAGCAGCTACTACGCCCACCGCACCCGCGAGCCTTCAGCCAGGCAGCAGCGGGACGAGCAGCTGACGCAGGAGATCACACAGGTGCATGAGGAGAACTACGGCGTCTACGGGGCGCGGAAGGTTCATGCCGAGCTGCGCAGGCAGGGCCACGAGGTGGCCCGGTGCACCGTCGAGCGGCTGATGCGAAAGGCGGGACTCCGCGGCGTGAGCCGAGCGAAGGGGCCCCGGACGACGAAACCGGCACCGGAGACGAGTAGACCTGCGGATCTCGTCAATCGTGACTTCACGGCCGAGGCGGTCAACCAGTTGTGGGTCGCGGACATTACGTATGTGCGGACGTTCGCCGGATGGGTGTATGTCGCGTTCGTCCTGGATGTGTTCTCGCGTCGGATCGTGGGCTGGCAGGTGTCCACGAGGCTGTACACGGCGCTGGCGATCGATGGGGACTGATGCACGTTTAAGTGTCAGTTTGGGTTTCACGCTGCGAGGTTCGCAGCGGGTTTCATGATCGCCTCGTACTCCACC
>NZ_BAABGL010000019.1:0-676 GCF_039541555.1 Brevibacterium pityocampae
CCCGAGTCGGTGAGCGCGGCGGGCGGCGTACTGCAGGCGCTCGTAGCGCAGGATTCCGGTGGTGGCGCGGTCGTGGCAGGCCCGCAGGCTGAACGTCGCGATGAGCGCGTCCCGGGCGGCGGTGTAGGCGCGTGTGATGGTGGTGTCGAGGACCGCGGCGAGACAGGTGAGGTGTTCGCCGGTGACGCGTTCGAGCACCCAGTGGGCGAGCGACCCATCGGCAGGCAGCCCGTACCGGTCCCGCCCACACCCCGGGCAACCGGTTCCGGTGCAGGTGGTGCAGTCGGGGGCGGGGGTGAGGTCGAGGCATTCCTCGACGATGGTCTCGGCGATGAGCTGCATCCGGGCGAGCATCACCCGATCATGGGCGGCCACCGAGTCCCGCAGCCGCAGGAGAGCAGGCCGCTCACCGAACGGGTGACCGGCAGGGTCGCGGGGATCGGAGTCGCCGGGGTCGGTGCTGTCGGGGTGGATGGTGGGTGCGGTCATCGGAGGTCACCTCCCTCGGAACGGAACGATCAGAGTGGATACTGGGACTGGATCGGGTGTGCTGTGCGAGTGGTTCCAGGCTATCGGGACCCACGGACACGGGATGCGCGTAAAGCACCGAAAAACCGTGTTATCCACAGGGTGTTCGATATTGATCTGAATATTCTTTCGTCTGCACCATCGATTG
>NZ_BAABGL010000020.1:0-806 GCF_039541555.1 Brevibacterium pityocampae
TCCGCGGTCGCGGCCTCGACGTCCTCCCGGCCGGCCCAGGGCCCGTCGAGGTGGATCAACTCTGCCTTGTAGAGCGAGTTCAGCGCTTCGGCCATGGCATTGTCGAACGAGTCGCCCTTGGACCCCACGGAGGCCACGGCATCGACCTCCTCCAGGGCCTGGGTGTACCGCAGGGCCCTGTACTGCACTCCTCGATCACTGTGGTGCTTGAGTCCGGAGACGTTCTGACCTGCACGTTTACGGGTCCAGAGGCCCATGTTCAGTGCGTCCAGGGCCAGATCGGTGTACATCCGGGTCGAGGTCTGCCAGCCCACGATCATCCTGGCGAACACGTCCAGGATGAAAGCGACGTAGACCCACCCGGACTCGGTCCGGACGTAGGTCAGATCGGCCACCCAGAGCCTGTTCGGAGCGGTGGCGGTGAAGTCGCGTCTGACCAGGTCACCGGGTCGATTCGTCTCCGGCGACGGCTTCGTGGTGCGCGGATAGCGGCCCCTGACGGTGCCGCGGACCCCGAGTTCACGGCAGAGCCGCTCGACGGTGCAGCGGGCCACAGGGACCCCGTTGCGGTTGAGCTCGGCGTGGATTTTCCGGATCCCGTAGACCCGCATACGCCGGTGGGCGTGGATGGCCATGATGTGCTCCTTGAGCTCGGCGTCCCGGACGGACCGGGCGCTGGGCGGTCGGTTCTTGAAGGCGTAGTAGGTTCCCGGGGCGATCTTCATCCCGTGGTCCTGGGTCAGGACACGGCAGATCGGTTCGATCCCCCAGCGGTGCTTGTTCTCGTCGACGAAGGCGACGATCAC
>NZ_BAABGL010000021.1:0-1008 GCF_039541555.1 Brevibacterium pityocampae
GGGACTGATGCACGTTTAAGTGTCAGTTTGGGTTTCACGCTGCGAGGTTCGCAGCGGGTTTCATGATCGCCTCGTACTCCACCGGCGTCAACCGGCCCAGGCGCGCTTGCCGACGCCGACGGTGATACGTCCGCTCAATCCAGGTCACGATTGCGATCCGCAACTTCTCGCGGGTAGACCAGCGCCGGCGGTCGAGGACGTTTTTCTGCAAGAGCGCGAAGAACGATTCCATTGCCGCATTATCGCCCGCTGCACCCACGCGACCCATCGATCCGGCCAGCCCGCGCCTGGTCAGAGCGGTGACATACTTCCGTGAACGAAATTGCGAGCCCCTGTCGCTGTGGACCACGCAACCGGTCACGTCCCCGCGCCGCACGGCGGCCATCTCCAGGGCATCCACAGCCAGACGGGCCTTCATCCGGCTGTCAATGGAATAGCCAACGATCCGGCCGGAGTACACATCCTTGATCGCACAGAGGTAGAGCTTGCCCTCGTCCGTCTTGTGCTCGGTGATGTCGGTCAGCCACAACTCGTTAGGACCAGCCGCGGTGAAGTTCCGTTCGACCCGGTCGTCGTGGACGGGCGGACCCGGCTTCTTCCCGTTCTTCGCCCGAGCCTTGCCGAACACCGACCACCACTGATTTCTCGAGCAGATCCGCCAAGCGGTTCGGGTGCTCATGGCCTCACCGGATGTGCAGGCTTCATCGGCGAGGAACCTGTAACCGAACTCCGGATCATCGCGGTGGGCATCATAGAGAGCATTCGCCCGATAGGCCTCGACTAATTCGGCATCAAGGACCGGCCGTGTGAGCCAGCGATAGTACGGCTGGCGGGAGAGCTTCAGAACCCGGCACGACACCGCAACGGGAATCCCGTCGGCGGCGAGCTCTCTCACGAGCGGGTAGAGCCTTTTGACGGCAGGTTCGCCTGCGATAGATAAGCGGCCGCGCGGCGGAGGACTTCGTTCTCCTGCTCGAGCAGCCGGTTGCGTCGCCTGAGCTCACGCAG
>NZ_BAABGL010000022.1:0-1075 GCF_039541555.1 Brevibacterium pityocampae
CCAGGGCGTTGTCGTAAGAATCGCCGGTCGAGCCGACCGAGGCCACGGCCCCGGCTTCGGCGAGGCGCTGGGTGTAGCGGACGGCGATGTACTGGACGCCCTTGTCGCTGTGATGCGTGAGCCCGGAGACGTCGTGACCTGCGTGCTCACGGGTCCAGATCCCCATCTCCAGCGCGTCCAGGGCGAGGTCGGTCCGCAGCGACTTCGATAGCTGCCAGCCGACCACACGGCGGGAGAAAACGTCGATGATGAACGCGGCATACACCCATCCCGCGAACGTGCGGCAGTAGGTGATGTCGGCGACCCAGAGCTGGTTCGGGGCCGTCGCGGTGAAGTTGCGTTCGACCAGGTCAGGACGTGTATCTGGGCCGTCGCCTGGGCGCGTGGTCCGAGGGCCTTTCTCTCGGCTGATGCCGCGCAGACCTTCGGCTCTCATGAGCCGTTCCACGGTGCAGCGCGCGACTGCGACGCCTTCTCGGCGCAGCTGAGCGTGGAGCTTCTTCGCGCCGTAGACCCCGAAGTTCTTCGCGTGCACGCGCCGGATCTGCGCGAGCAGCTCCTCGTCCCGCAGCGTCCGCTTCGAGGGCGAACGGGTCTTGAAGGCGTAGTAGGTGCTCGGCGCGATCTGGGTGCCCGCTGCGGTGAGCGTGCGGCAGATCGGCTCGACGCCGAACTCGTGCTTGTGCTGGTCGATGAACGTCACGATCATCGCGGTGGGCGGTCGAGCTCCGCTGCGAAAAAAGCCGAGGCCGACCGCAGGATCGCGTTCGCCCGGCGCAGCTCGCGCACTTCCTTCTCCAACTCAGCGAGCCGCTCGGCGTCGCCGGTCGTGGTTCCGGGCCGGTGGCCCTCGTCGATCTCGGCCTGCACGACCCAGTTCCTCAGAGTCTCGGGATTGATCCCGAGCTGCTCGCCCACACGACGGAACGTGCCTGACTTCGTCGCTGGATCCCGCCGCGCGTCCACGGCCATCCTCGTGGCCCTCTCCCGAAGCTCATCGGGGTACTTCCTCGGTGCTGCCATGCTCCTCATCCTCCCGTGGGATCAGAGCCTCCACCAGACCCGGGGCGATTCA
>NZ_BAABGL010000023.1:0-1284 GCF_039541555.1 Brevibacterium pityocampae
GGTGGTGTCAAGCTTCTAACGCATCAGGAGCTTTTCGAACATGTCGGCCGGGGTCTGCAACTCGAGTGTGGGCCTCGGCCGCGTGTTGATCAGGTACTCTACGTGGGCGACTTCTTCATCGGTGACGTCGCGGAAGTCTGTGCCTTTGGGGAAGAACCCGCGGATGAGTCCGTTGGTGTTCTCGTTCGTCCCGCGCTGCCACGGGGAATGCGGGTCACAGAAATACACGTCCATCTTCGTCGCGGCGGTGATCTGCTTGTGCTGCCCCATCTCGACTCCCTGATCCCAGGTCAAGGACTTGCGCATCCGGGTCGGGAACTCCCCGAATCGCTCTGCGATCACCCGGGCGACGGGTTCGGGCCCATGCCCATCGGGCAGCCGGATGATCACCGCGTACCGGGTCTGGCGCTCCACCACCGTGACCAGCGCGCTCTTGTGGTCCTTCCCGATGATCTCATCGCCCTCCCAGTGCCCGGGCACACTGCGATCATCAGGGTCGAAGGGCCGGTCGGCGATATTGACCATGTCACTGATCCGGCCGCGTCGTTCCGTGCTGGAACGGGACTTCCGCTGTTTCCTGCGGGTCCGCAGGTACGTGGTGAGCTCACGTCTGAGTCCGCCCTTGGCCTGCACGTAGAGCGCTTGATAGATCGTTTCGTGACTGACTCTCATAGACACATCGTCGGGGAACTCCTCGACCAGCATCAACGCGATGAGTTTCGGTGACCATCGCTGCTGGCTGAGTTTCTCCTGCACCCAGTCCCGCAACCGGGCGTTCGTCGCGAGTTTGCACGGCCGCACCCGGTGCCGGCGATGCACCGCTTTGAGCTGGGCGCGTGCCGGGGAGTAATCGACCCCGGCCCCGACGAGCCTGCGATCACGATTCCGCGCGACCTCGCGACTGATCGTCGAGGGACTCACCCCCAGCGATGCTGCGATCGTGCGCATCGAATACCCCGCGGCCAGACCGGCGAGGATCGCTTCGCGATCCGAGATCGTCAAGTGCTGGCCCTTGCGGGCCCGTGATCCCGGAGGGATGCGCCGCGGTGGCATTCCCCCGCGGCGCGAGATGATCCGCGAGACCCAGGTCGCGGACTTCTCGACCGTGGAAGCGATCTCCTCGATCGAGAGTCCCTGCCCGCGTAGTTCCCAGACCCGGAATTCGAACTCCCACGCCAGACCGTACCGACCGACCCTGCCCGCATTCCTCGACCCGACCATCACACAACCCCTTTCGCACCTACCCTGACAACGAGTGTTGCGATGACTGTATGACGCCGGCTC
>NZ_BAABGL010000024.1:0-1302 GCF_039541555.1 Brevibacterium pityocampae
TGGGGTGTATCAAGGTTCTTGGACAGTTCCTCTTGATGGGAGAGGATCAAGAGCATGGCAAGTGCATCACGGCGGAAGTTCAGCCCGCAGTTCAAGGCTGAGGCGGTCCAGCTGGTCGTGCAGAACGATCGGCCGATCGTCGAGGTGGCCGGCGAGCTGCAGGTCAATCCGGGGACTTTGGGCAATTGGGTCAAGCGTTACCGGCAGGACAACCCGGAACCGGTTCAAGAGTTGAAGCCGGCCGATCACGCTCGGCTGGCTGAGTTGGAAGACGAGGTCCGGCGGCTGCGGATGGAGAACGAGTTCTTAAAAAAAGCCGCGGCCTTCTTCGCCAGGGAGCAGGACTGAATGAGAAGTCAGCCCTGATCGAGGCGGAGAAGGGAAACTATCCGATCAGCTGGATGTGTCAGAAGCTGGGCGTGGCCCGGTCGTCGTTCTACGCGTGGCGGGCTCGAGTCGGGACCCTCACGGCGACGCAGGCGCGTCGCGAGGCGCTGAAGAGCGAGATCGTACGGGTCTTCGCACAGCAGCGCGGGACTGCGGGATGCCGGCGGATCGCGGCCGAGCTCAACGACAACGAGTTCCCCTGCTCTGTGGGACTGGTGGCCGATCTGATGCGCGAACTGGGGCTGGCTGCGATCCAGAAGCGCGCCTACAAGCGCACTACCGTCGTCGATGAGCAGGCCCAGGTTTTCACCGATCGGCTGGAACGCGACTTCGACCCGGACTCTTATGCGCCGGGGCAGGCGCTGGTCGGCGACATCACCTACCTGCGCACCGGCCAAGGCTGGTTGTATCTGGCCACGGTGATCGATTTGGCTACGCGCATGGTCATCGGCTGGCAGATCGCCGAGCGCATGCGCGCCAGCCTGGTCGTCGATGCTCTTGAGATGGCGCGCACGCAAGGCGGAGCCACGGCAGGAGCGATTTTCCATTCCGACCATGGATCGCAGTACACCTCGGATGAGTTCACCCGTTATTGCAGTGAGAACGGGGTTTTCCAGTCGATGGGTCGGACAGGGGTGTGCTGGGACAACGCGGCGGCCGAATCGTTCTTCGCCACTTTGAAGAACGAGATGTACTACCAGCAAGTCTTCGAGACCCGCGGTCGAGCCCGGCTGGCGGTGGCTGAGTACATCGAGGTGTTCTACAACCGCCGTCGGCGCCACTCAGCGCTGAGCTACCGGACACCGGTACAAGCTTGGAACGATCACCACGGCGCCGCTGAAGACCTCGTCCAGGCGGCCTGAGCAGAGAAGGAAAACTCGTAGGGACTGTCCACATTCCTTGACACAGCCCAAA
>NZ_BAABGL010000025.1:0-1389 GCF_039541555.1 Brevibacterium pityocampae
GAGGGTGTTTCATTAGTTGTGTAAGGGTCCGGTCTCGAACCGAGGTGTGACCTGGTGTCCCGCCTCTGAAAAGGACCGATGACATGACCGATACTGCTGATGCCCAGAACCCCCTTGCCGGCGTGCTGAACGCCGATCAGATCGACGCCCTCGTCAACGCTGCTGAGGACCTCGGCGAGGGCCGCCACGGGGTCGAGGAACTCCTCTCCCGGATGACCCAGGCCGTGCTGGAGAGGGCCCTGGAGACCGAGATCAGTGACCACCTGGGCTACGAGCCCGGCGACCCCGCCGGCGTCGGCACGGGCAACTCCCGCAACGGTAAGACCACCAAGTCCGTCCAGACCCTCCAAGGGCCGGTCCAGATCACCGTCCCCAGGGACCGCAATGGCTCGTTCGAGCCCGTGATTGTGCCGAAGCGGACCCGCCGGCTGGGGAGGGTCGAGGACATGATCCTCTCGCTGTATGCCCGCGGGATGACCACCCGCGACATCGGCTCTCACCTTGAGGAGATCTACGGCTCCAAGGTCTCCGCCGCCACGATCTCCCGGGTCACAGACGTCGTCGCCGACGAGGTCGCCCAGTGGCAATCCCGCCCACTGGAGACGGTCTATCCGATCGTCTATATCGACGCGATCTGGCTGAAGATCCGCGACGGCGGCGTCGTGACAAACAAGGCCTGCCACGTGGCTGTGGGCGTGGATCTCGAGGGCCGCAAACAGGTCCTTGGCCTGTGGCTGGGGGTCACCGAGGGCGCGAAGTTCTGGGCCAACGTGCTGACCGAGATCCGCAACCGCGGTACCAAGGACATCCTGATCCTGTGCTGCGACGGGCTGACCGGGCTGCCGACCGCGGTGAACAGCATCTACCCCGAAACCGTGGTCCAGACCTGCGTGGTCCACCTGCTGCGCTCGGCAATGAAATACGCCTCCTACACCGACCGCAAGACGATGGCCAAGGACATGCGCCCGATCTACACCGCAGCGACCGTGGAGGCCGCCGAGCCCTTCGCAGAGACGTGGCAGACCAAGGCACCAGGGGCCGTGCTGGCGTGGCGGAACGCGTGGGAGGAGTTCATCCCGTTCCTCGCGTTCACGCCGGAATCCGCAAGGTCATCTATACGACGAACCAGATCGAATCGATCAACTACCAGCTACGGAAGATCACCAAGACCCGCGGCTCGTTCCCCTCGGACGAGGCGGCGATCAAGCTGGTCTACCTGGGCATCCGGAACATCGAAACCCGCCGCGGCGGCCAGCTCGGCACCGGCACCCAGGGATGGCACCAAGCGTTGAACGCTTTCGCCGTCCAGTTCCCCAACAGACTCCCCCTCTGACCACCCGGCAGAGAGGCTGATCGACCGGTCCCTTACACAGAAAACTTGACACCTCC
>NZ_BAABGL010000026.1:0-1544 GCF_039541555.1 Brevibacterium pityocampae
ACAAACTCGCCATCGTCTACCGCGCAGCAGTCGTACTCAACGCGGCTATTGCGTGGCTACACCATTTATCGGACACGCCCTAGAGCCCATGGATCGATCCACAGTGGTTTGCCGAGATCTGCGGGCGGCACGCAGTCCATTGAGGACGACGATGATTTCGGCGATCTCGTGGACGAGGACGACGGCAGCCAGGCCGAGGACTCCGGTGATGGCCAGCGGCAGCAGCACGGTGATGATCGCCAGCGACAGGACGATGTTCTGGTTGATAATGCGCCGCCCCCGGCGCGCATGATCGACGGTGCGAGGAATCAGGCGCAGATCATCGCAGGTGAAGCCACGTCCGCCGATTCGACCGCCGCGTCCGAGCCCGTGGCTCCCATGGCGATGCCGATGTCGGCGGCTGACCTCGACGGGAATGGATTCGCCGGTGATCGCCGAGACGTCCAGGCTGCTGTCCCCGGAGCGCACGATGCCGTCGGTGGCCAAGCGCTCACCGGCGACAAGCCGGAGCATGTCCCCGGGGACGAGGCGCTCGACGGGGACGGTGCGGGTCGTGCCGCCGGCCGTGAGGACGGTGGCACTCGACGGGATCAGAGCCAGCAGGGCGCACCAGGCGGGTCGTTCGGAGGTGGTCGTATCACGGTGGGGCCCACGAAGAAGTCCGGCCTGTTCCTCCCCGAGAGGCAATAGCCTGAACCGGTAGCATCTGAGGGTGACGATAAGAAATGATGGGACAGGTTTGGGCCTGCGTTGGCCGTTGCGGCAGCCTCGCCGCTGCAGGGTGCGGGTGCCGAGGCGTCGGCCGGCCACGGGTTGGTGCCCCCACCGTCTGGTGTCGACACCCGTGGTCAGCCGGTGAGCGCTACGTCTGTACAGCGGCCCCGGCCTCGCGAGGTGGTTGGGCTGTTGGGCGGGGCGGGGATCCTGGCACTGGTGGATCTGGGGCTCAAGGTCCTGGCTCAGACCGCTTTACCCGCTGGGCAGGTAGTCGATCTGGGCTGGATCAGCTTGCGCGTCTTTTACAATCCGGGGGTGGCTTTCAGCCTCGGGGCGTCCTTGCCTGCCTGGATGGTGATCGCCGGGACCGGGCTGGTCCTCGCCGGATTGGTGTGGTATCTGCTGGCGAACGTCCGTGCTATGGGCACAGTGGCCCGAGGCGGAGCCGTTCTGCTGCTGGGCGGGGCCTTGGGGAACTTTGTAGATCGACTGGGCGGGGCCGGCGTGGTGGATTATCTGCACACCGGCTGGTTTCCCACCTTCAACGCAGCCGACGTCTTCGTCACCGTCGGGGTGGCGGGACTGGTCCTCGGGATGCTGCGGGAGCCTGCGTCCGGTATGAGGGACGGGGACACGGCCTGAACTAGATCGGCCGCCACCAGCTCAGCGCTTTGCATAGGTTCACCTGGCCGGCGTCGACGGGATGCACGGTTCACCAGCACACAATGACGAAGCAGTTGCGAGGTGAATCGTCCTTGGTTTGATTGAGGGTAAGCCAAACATCCTGAAAGGACATCGATTCTCTGATGGCCCCGTCGAAATACCCC
>NZ_BAABGL010000027.1:0-1715 GCF_039541555.1 Brevibacterium pityocampae
AGCCTTGATCCACCGATGCGAGTAGCCGGATCAAGCCGCGCGTGAAATGGAAATGCCCCTTCTGAACTGGGAAAATGATGATGTTCGAAGTCAACATTCCCGTTCAAGAAAGGGGCACCTCTCAGGTGCTATTCAACCACACACCCGCGTCTGTGTCTCACTCCTTCGACGATGCGAACCTGACGGCCACTACCGGGCTCGTCCCGATCATGAGCCTCGCCCAGATGGCGGGCCTGCCAGACCTCGCCGAAGACCGTCTGACCGTGACCACCACCGGAGCCGACAAGGGCGCGAACCCGGCACCGAAACTGGCTACCCTGGTCGCGGGAATGGCTGCCGGGGCCGACTCGATCGATGACATGAACATCCTCCGCCACGGCGGCATGCAGCACCTCTTCGATCGTGTCTACGCGCCCTCGACCCTGGGGTCGTTCCTGCGCTCGTTCGCCTTCGGCCACGTCCGGCAACTCGACGCGATCTCTTCCCGTTTCCTGACCAACCTCAACGAGCACACACCGCTGCTACCAGCCAGCGAAGACACTGGACAAGCGATGGTGTTCGTCGATGTCGACGACACCGTCATCGATGTCCACTCCGCGTCGAAGCAGGGAGCTGGATTCGGCTACCAAGGCAGTCGTGGCCTCAACGCACTGTTGGCGACCGCATCGACGGGCGACTCCGGCCAGATCATCGTCGGCCAGCGCCTGCGCAAGGGCTCAACCTCGTCAGCCCGGGGTGCTGACAAGTTCGTCGCCGACGCTCTGGCCACCACGACCCGAATCAACTCCGGCCTCCCAGCCCTGGTCAGGGCTGATTCGGCGTACTACTCCTCGACTGTGACCAAAGCCGCCCGGGATGCCGGGGCTGAAGTATCGATCACGGTCCGCATGGACAAGAAGGTCAAAGCAACGATCGGAACAATCAGCGACGGCGCATGGACTGGCATCGAATACCCCGAAGCGATCTACGACGAAGAGACCAGGGCCTGGATTTCGAAGGCCGAAGTCGCCGAGGTCCCGTTCACCGCATTCACCTCGAAGAAGAAGTCCCTGCACGCCGCCGGCCGCTTGGTGGTCCGCCGCATCCCTGAACTCAACGAGACCAAACGCACTGCCGGGCAGGACCCATTGTTCGACTTGTTCCGCTATCACGCGTTCTTCACCACGGTGGACAAAGACCGTTTCGACACCGTCGCTGCTGATCACATCCACCGCAAGCACGCGATCATCGAGCAGATCAATGCGGAGCTGAAGAACGGTGCCCTGGCACATATGCCCTCTGGGGTGTTCAACGCCAACGCCGCCTGGGTAGCAGTCGCAGCGATCACACACAACCTGCTGCGGGCTGCTGCCGGACTCATCGGTGGACGGATGAGCAAAGTGCACGCTCAGACGCTGCGGACACGGATCATCGGCATCCCGGCCCGGATCGCTCACCGGGCCAGGAAGCTGATTGTGCACCTGCCGAGACGGTGGCCGTGGGCGACGGAATTCGCACGACTCTGGCACGCGGCTCTGAGCCCACCTACACGATCATTGTCCTGACCGATTCGCTCCTGCTCGAGCACGACGCCGCAGGGTCTGGAGGAGACCCCGGGGAATCATCTATGTGGAAGAGACCGGTGAGAGACCGGGACACTACTTCCTGCCCTCGCACCGCGTTCGCACTCGAATCCGAGTGAGCCCCTTGCCATCAAGCGAATCGGTGGATCAAGG
>NZ_BAABGL010000028.1:0-2016 GCF_039541555.1 Brevibacterium pityocampae
AGGAGGTGCACCTGGGCCTGGCCGACCCCACCACCCCGACATTCAAAACCAAGGAAATCCTGCCAACTACTTGACGCGGGACATGCTCAATGAGTTTTCTCGCCATCGGCGTGTTCTACCGGGTTCGTGTGCTGTGTCAGGCAGGACGTCACCGCTGTATTGCGGCCTTTGACGACGAGCTTCCGGCCCAGTTGGCGAGGGTTTAACTCTCCTTCTGCGCATCCATCTACTCGCTGTTTAGCACCGTGCCGCCGCCTCCGGACGTGAGCATGTCTCCTCTATTGCCGTCAGAACAGTAATCCCTTCGAGGGATTTGGGTTACTCACTGTCTACGTCTTTGTACCCATCGTCATCGTCGAGGTCGACCACTGCTTCCTGCTCAGCGACGTCGCCGTCGTCGGCCTCGCGAATCATGCTAGAACCAGGAACCGATTCGATGGCTTCATCATTGACGCCCACGGGCTCTCGAGCGTCAATGAGCTGTTCGCTCCAGTCCGGCTCGGGAACTTCGACACCGGGCTGCGCTTCATTCGTCATCATTGCATCGTCCTCGATTCGTACCGAAGCGAGGTGTTCTCATCCTGGAGATCGAGAATGATTCCGATGCTAGCGAGATTCGCGCCAACGTCAACCAATTCGCGCACACGCCGCAGACGAGCAATATCCGCGCGACTGAACCGTCGCGTCCCGCCCTCACTTCGTGTAGGCGTCACGAGCCCACGAGCCTCGTACTGCCGCAACGACTGGACACCAACACCAGTCAACTCCGCAACAGCCGAGATTGAGAACAAGCGCCCACCAGACGCTGAACTCGCCATCTCCCCTTCTCCCAAAATTCCCCCCGAAAGCGTGTTGACATTCGCGTTCTGATCCACTAAACAATATGTCCATCAGATGATGTAGATCATATCATCTGCGCGAATCCACTATCCAGCAAAGGAGGTTTCACCAATGATCATGATGCGCACTGACCCATTCCGAGAAGTCGAACGCCTGAGCAGAGAAATCTTCGGAGCCACCGGCACAACGACCCGCCCCGTGATGATGCCCATGGACGCCTGGCGCGACGGCGATACTTTCCGCGTCGAACTCGACCTGCCAGGAATCAACCCTGACAACATCGACCTCGACGTCGAGAACAACGTCGTCACCGTCAAAGCTGAACGACCCGCCCCCGACCACGGGGAGTCTTCAGTCGCGGCAGAGCGGCCCCGCGGGACCTTCAGCCGTCAGCTCGTCCTCGGCGACAACCTCGATACAAGCAGCATTACAGCGAACTATGACGCCGGAGTGCTTACTCTCAGTATTCCCGTCGCGGAGTCAGCGAAGCCCCGTAAGATCGCTATCAATTCAGGCTCTGCTGAACCGGCAGCCATCAGCGCCTAACGACAACTGGTGGTGTGTTGTCATGCAGACGTGTGCACCAGACGACCAGCTGGGTATCGATGCTGCGTTCTGGGTGATCGTTTTCAACGACCGCGAATTGCGGGACCTCGACACGATTCACCACTCAGGTGGTGAACCGCGGGTCATGAATCATTGCGGGTGCCGGGTCTTCGGGCACTCCGAACCATGGCTGCTGTTCCGGTCCCCCGGCCTCTCAGCAACTCAGGTTGTTGCCCACCGAGTCCTCGCTTGTCAGCGTTCTCCTCCCCGGTTCAAAGGCGCTGACATCACCGACGAGAGGAGGTGAGACGATTCCGCACCCAGGTTGATCTATGCAGCCGTGTGGTCGCGCCCGCAAGTCTCCTTACCAGCGTGCTCGACGCATGATGCGCGGCAGTGACGCCACAATGACGATGAAATGATGCGGGCCCGCCCACGGCTTCCCCTTCTGGCCCCGGGTTATTCCCCCGGGGTCAGATCATGTTCGGTTGAGATGAGAAACGAGGAAACCTTGTTCATTAGCTTCTTGGAGAAACTGTTGATTGTCTGAATCGCCCCGGGTCTGGTGGAGGCTCTGATCCCACGGGAGGATGAGGAGCATGGCAGCACCGAGGAAGTACCCCGATGAGC
>NZ_BAABGL010000029.1:0-2792 GCF_039541555.1 Brevibacterium pityocampae
CCGTCGGCGTCGCGGCGGACGAGGTCGCCGGAGTGGAACCAGCCGCCGTGGAAGGCTTCGGCGGTGGCTGTCTCGTTGTTCCAGTAGCGGTCCATGACGCAGGGTCCGCGGTAGACGATCTCGCCGACCTCGTCGACGCCGACGTCGTTCATCTGAGGGTCGACCACCCGGATCGCAGTGTCGTCGGTGGGCTTGCCCACGGACCCGATCCGCACGAGCGAATCCTTGAACTCGAGACCCACCCCGTAGCCCGTCGTCTCGGTCTGGCCGAAGGCGGCCTTGACCTCGGCGCCGGGCAGGGCGCCCTTCATCCGCTCGAGGAGCTTCTCGCTCGCCGGGGCCCCGCCCCAGTTCGCATGGGTGATCGCCAGTCCCTCGCCGCCGCTGCGCTCGATCTCCTCGCACAGGAGCTGCCACTGCTGCGGGACCATGAACGTCGCGGTGACCGCGAACCGCTTCATCGTCGCCAGCGTCTCCGCCGGGTCGAACCCGGCGCTCGGGATGACGAGAGCGGTCCCGCCGCCGGCGAGCGCACCGTGGCAGCCGAGGAAGGCACCGATGTGGAACAGGGGAGGGGCGAGCATGACGACCCCCTGCCCGCTCTTGATGCCCCAGCGGTTCGCGACCTGGGCGGAGCAGGCGAAGATGTTCCCGTGGGAGAGCACGGCGCCCTTCGGATTGCCCGTGGTGCCCGAGGTGTGCATGATCGCGAAGTCGTCGCCGGACCCGGGAGCGACCAGCTCCGCATCGGCGAGCTCGACCCGCTCGGCGGTCTCGAGCAGGTCGACCGCATCGCAGTCGATGACCTCCGGGCTCGCCGTGGCCGCGGCGACGGCGCCGGCGGCGAGCTCCGCGAGCGACTCCTCGGTGAACAGGAGGTCCGGGGTGACGTTGTCGAGGATGAACGCGACCTCGCCGGAGGACAGGCGGAAGTTGATCGGCACGATGATCGCGCCGATCGCCGAGGCGGCCTGCACGAGGACGAGGAACTCCGGTCGGTTCGTCAGGAGGACCGCGACCCGGTCGCCGCGACCCACGCCGCGTTCGCGCAGGTCCTGGGCGGTGCGGCGGATCTGCGAGGCGAACACCGCCCAGCTCGTGTCCCGGCCGCGGAAGCTCACCGCGATCTCATCGGGCACCTCGTGGGCGTGGCGGAGGATCTTCGCGACCACCGATGCGGAGCGGCTGAAGGACAGGGCGGCCAGGCCTGCAGATGTCATCGTCGACGTCTCCTCATTCAGGATGACCGAGCGTTCGGTCGGTGCCCCTGAATCTAGTGGACGGCGATGTCCCTGTCATCCGTGCGCGCCGGAACGGGGCCGAGGATCGCACGCTGCACGGCCCGCACCGCGCTCGACAGCGGCCACTCGAGGGGCCCGCGCGGTGATGCGAGTCCGCGCCAGGCGAGGGCGAACAGCATCGCGATCCCCACATGGACGAACAGCTCGGTCAGGCCGCCCATCGGTGCGAGCCGGCTGATCTCGAGGAACACGATGTGGCCGGTGTAGACCGTCAAGGGCATCGAGCCGGGGGCGCTGAGCGGGGCGAGCAGCCAGGAGCGCTGCCCCAGTGCGATCGCGGCGAGCGCGCACAGGCCGAGCACCGCGACGGCGACCCCGGAGGTGTGGAACAGGTCGAAGGGGGTGGCCGAGTGAGGGCCGGCGATCGTCAGCCACCACCAGGTGTCGGTGGGCGTCACCCCGTAGGAGCCGGCCTGCAGGGCGTACTCGAGGGAGCCCGGCTCGGGGTCCGGGACCGGGCCGACGGACGCCTCGAGCACGGCCCGTCCGCCGGCGGTGAGGAGGAGGGAGGAGACGGCCTTCGCGAGCAGCGCGGTGCCGAGCCCGATGATCACGGCGGTGCCCGCAGTGCGCACCGAGCGCCAGTCGAGCCGGGCGAGGAACATCCCGAGCAACAGGTAGCCCATCCACGGCAGCACCGGGTAGTAGCCGGTGAGGAGCAGATCGGTGAAGAGGTACTGCGGGGTGAGGAGGTCCCCGGGAGTCGGCACGATGGAGGAGGTCTCGAGCTCGAGGCCGCGGCGCAGCGCCATGCTCAGCACGGGTGCGAGCGCCATCCACAGCGGTGCGAGCAGGCCGAGCGCGAGCGTGGGCAGACGGAGGAAGAGCGGGGCGAGGGCGAACATCACACCGTAGAACACGAGGATGACCGCGATGCTCGAGGTCACCATGCCGAGCAGCAGGCCGACGATCGAGATGAGGAGCCCGCGCAGCATGAGGCCGGCCGCGGCGGCGGCCCACGGGCGGGCACCCGGCCGGGCGAGGACGCGCTGCGTGCTCAGCACCACGGAGAATCCGGCCAGGACGGCGAACAGCGCCGAGGACCGGCCGGCGAACCACACCGCGGGGGTGAATGCGCCCTCGGCGGACACGAAGGTGAGGACGTGGGTGACCATCATGCCGAACAGCGCCAGCCCGCGGGCGGTGTCGATGCCGAGGTTCCGTCCGGCCGGTGCCAGGCGGCGGGCCACTGTCGAGGCGTCGGGCACACGGACTCCTGCGGGTGAGACGGAGGTGCGGATGGTGATGATTGTGCCACAGCGCGCACCGGCCGCCGCCCTGCCGTGCGGTGCGGATGCGGGAACCCGCGAGGCGCTCGGCAGAGTGGTGTCGGACGGGGGACTCAGCCCCCGGCGACGGTGTCGCGGAGCACGGTCTTCTGGATCTTGCCCACCCCGGAGCGGGGGAGGGTGTGGAGGATGCGGATGTCCTTGGGGTGTTTGTAGCTGGCGAGGCGGTCGGTGAGGTAGTCGCGGACGGATGCGAGTGTGG
>NZ_BAABGL010000030.1:0-9582 GCF_039541555.1 Brevibacterium pityocampae
CCATGCTCGACTACCAGACCCCTGCCGAGATCGAGGCCACACATTTCGCCGAGAACCAGACCATCGGCAACGCAGCCTGAATAAAGAACAACCGTTCAGCCTCAACTAAACCCGGGATTTGACACATGCGGGTGTAGGAGGAAGGGCGGCCGGCCGGTGACCGGTACGGCTCTGACCGCCACAGCGGTTGGGCTGTCCTGCCGACTGACGTCTGGCCAGCAGGACAGCCGTGAGGGCTACTTGCCCTTACGCGGCTTGGCCTGAGCCAGCGCCGAGGCTGCGACCGACTTTGTCTTGGCCGAGGTGCGACCGTCGCGCAGCAGTGCGGACGCCTTCTTGGCGACCGGTCGAGACGTCTGCTTCGTGTTTCGTGTACCCATGTCCCTGTTCACCTCCTGCCTCAGTTCGCTCCGACACGGTTACGCGTTCGTGAAGATGAACGCGACAAGAGTGAAGCGGCCTTGTAAGATCGAAGGAACACAGGTTCGCTGTTCGCCCTTGTGGTTCTAGGTTCCCCGATGACGGTTTTCTGATCGGCTGGGAAGCGATGGGCAGCGATGGGTCGCGATGGAGAGGCGGTGCGGTGGAATACAAGTCGAGCTTCCACGCCGTCTTGGCGACGGTGCGCCCGCTGATGAAAGGCACCCGAAACCTTGGCGAGTTCACCGCAGGTCTCATCGACATGGGTCTCGTGCCTCGCGGAACCGTCGACGGCGAGAAGACCGCGCTTGAGATGCGCAAGTCGGCGACGTGGAAGGGGTACGCCAACGGGTCTGACCAGCTGCCTACTGTGTTAGCGAGCGAGCTGGCTGGGCGATGGGATCAGTTTCGGTTCGCCAGCAACGTCTCCCAGGCATACGAGGAGTCGGCACTCAATGACCTAGCCGACCGGCTCCACGACCTTGACGAGTCGATCAACAAGGGCAATGTCACCGAAGGCCTAGGCCAGCTGTTCTACAAGGTGTTCACCGAAGCTGCCGGTGAGACCGCTGCCGTAACGGAGCCCTTGACTTTGGCAGACAAGGCCGACCGATCTGGCATCCCGTACATTGACGAGAAGACGAATCGCCTCAGGCTTGGTGACCGCTCGGTCGCGTTACCGCCGAAGCATCCCGCACCGGACACAGTTCAGCCTGCTGAGCTGGTGTATGTTTCGGCGCTCCTGGCCGCCTATTGCGAAGACAAAGCCCGTACCGGCGTTGAGGTGCAGCTGGACGACATCCCGTCGCGTCTGGTTCAGCACTTCCAAGAACAGCGCAAAGCGTTCTATCGTGCCGAATGGGTACGAGAAACATCGTGGAACTGCATCCACGATGGGCGGCCATTGTTTGACGAGTTCCTGGAAACGATGCACGCGGGAGTCTCCGACACCAACTTGCGTCAGTACCCCAACGGACTCGAACGCCTACTCGCGACACTGGCTCAAGCAGCCGCAGTCCAACTCGACGGTGTCCGGCTCGACCAGATCATTGACCTGATCGACGTGTGGAGCCGGAAAGGTTCCTGCCACGAACTCGTCGCCCGGAACCGGCTGGGATGGGTAGATTGATGCGCGCCACGTCCCTAGACACAAGTTTCGAAGCTGAACTGCGCGGGCTCATCATGCTGTTCCTGCTCGGAGATGCAGCGGATGCCGACTACTTGGGTGCCCTAGACACCATCACCGTCAATGCCCACACCTTCGGGGTCGGGGCAGAGAACCTCAACGGCACCCACCGACTGGCCAGCGGGGAACTCCACACGCGCACAGTCCTGATGACCCAAGCTCTCCAGCATTTGGCGATCCAAGGATTCGTGACACTACAGCCAGATCGTTCTCCGGCGGCCTTCACGATTACCGCTGAGGGTGAATCAGTCGTCAACCATTTCCGCTCCCGATACGCCGGTCAGTTGTTCGACACCGCGTTGGAGACGATCGAGCGGGTTGGCGACCTGAGCACGAGCGAGCTGGCTCAGATCATCAGGTCAGCGACCCCGGAAGGAGAAACGCGATGACACCAGGCTTCTGGATCAGCAGCATCACCGTGGCCGGGCACCCCACTCGGCGGGACTCCAGCGTCGGTTTCGAATCTGGACTCAACGTCATCTACGGACCGTCTAACTCCGGCAAGTCCTGGGTGCTTCAGTGCATCGACTACGTGTTCGGGCTGAAAGCCGACGAGTTCGTCCTCGACGAAAACTCCGGCTACACCGAGGTGCGTATGGGGGTGCGCACCGCGCAGGGCTCACTCACGTTATCGCGCCCCATCGGTGAGGGAGCCAATAACATCGAGGTCTCCAGCACAGACCCACGAATTGAGTCTGGAACCTACAAACGTCAATCGTCTGGCCGTTCCCCGCTACTCAGCTCGGTGTGGCTCAAACTCATCGGCTACGACGCCCCTGAAAACCTGAGAATCATCAAGAATCAAAACCTTGAAACCCAGGCGTTGACGTGGCGCACCTTCTGGCATGCGCTGTACGCGGATGAAGACCGGATCAGCACCAAGAAACCAATCCTTCTCCCTCTTCAGACCACCGCACAGCCCGCGTTCAAATGCGCCCTAGCGTCACTGATCACCGGCAAGGACTATGCCGCCTACGCTCGTGATGAGTCTGTCGAAACGAGGAAATTGCGTAACAACGCGATCATCGACTACCTCGAGCCGCTACTCAAACAGCTTGAAGAACGAATCGAGTTGATCGACAAAGCACTCGGTAGCAGCGACCCAGCAGAGATCCAGCAGCGCATCGATGAGCTGACCGCAGAACTGGAACGTGTCCAGCAACGCATCACACACGCCACCGTGCAGGGGCAAGACGTCATCGCACGCCTCCAACAGGTGCGTGACGCGCTGGCGGAATCCCGCAGTCTGCGGAACCGATACGAGGAACTTGTCGCCTCCTACCGTGCCCGCATCGAGCGGTTCGATTTCGTCGAGGAAGGCCACGCCCTCACCGCACACAGGGAACCGGCAACGACCTGCCCCGTATGCACGCAGGCACTACCACCGGAAGCGCGATCCGCAGTTCCAGAGCCCGATCTGCGTGAACGCCACGACCTAGCTGCCCGACTCAACGATCTTCGTCAAACGATCCATCAGATGGATCTTGAACAGGCACCACTGCAAGAACAAGAGCAGGATCTCGCCGCAGAAGCCGAGCGCATCTCCCGGCGCATCAGCGGCGAGTTAGAGCCGCAACTTCAAGCCCTCTCGACTTCGCTTGCCAGCCACAACGCGATCATCGCCATGCAGGCAGAAAGAGAACAGCACCTCGAACGCAAACAAGCCATCGAAGACGAACTTGAAGAACGCAAGAATCGCACATTCCCCAAGGGCAACTTCAATCCGCTCGACGAATACCCGAAAACGTTCTGGCCGCAGATGGGCACCAACCTGCTCGACATCCTTGGAGCCTGCGCGTTCCCCAGACTCAAAGATGCCCGATTCTCGCGTGAACTGTTCGATGCTGTCATCAACGGCAAATCCAAAGCGAAGGAAGGGCAGGGCTACCGGTCGTTCGTCAACACCGCTGTCATGCTCGCCCTCCGGGAATACCTCGCCTCCGAGGGCGCCACACACAACCCCGGCCTGCTCATCATCGACACCCCACTACTGGGGCTCGACGATCCACAGCTCGACCCCGAGCTTCAAGAAGCCCGTGAAACCATCCCCGTTGCCCTCTATGACTACCTCGCCCTCGAACAAGACGGCGGTCAGATGATCATCGCTGACAACACCAAGTTCATGCCCGACATAGAACCACTAAAGGACCGATGCAAACTCATCGTATTCACGAAACGCGAAGGAGAAGGACGCTACGGCTTCTTGCTCGATGCCCAGGACGAAGACCTGATCGATCTGGAGGAAACAGATGACAACTAACCGCGCCTTCAGCTACAAGCCCCTCTGGAAACTCCTCATCGACCGCGACATGAACAAAACCCAACTTCAAGGACGTGCAGGCATCAGTCCAGCCACCCTGTCCAAACTCGGACGCGGCGGCAACGTCACCACCGACGTCCTTGCCCGCATCTGCGAAGCACTCGACTGCGACATCGCCGACATCTGCGAGGTCGTCCCCACCGACATGAAGGGAGAGACCGACTAGATGACCGCTCAACGCCTGCAGCTCACCTGGTACAACAAGGACAAGGCTCTCATCCCCACTGAGACCGGCAAGTACGGCTACATGTGGGTTGACCCCTCTGATCCGCGCTACTGCGAAACCCACACCCTCGTGCTGGACGACTATGTGCAAGGCAGCCAGACACCGAAGTCTGACGAGTTCGCCTACTCCGAGCGCGCTGACCTGGAGCCCCAGGATGACAACCTGCTGATCTTGGGTGAATCGGGCGATGTCCTCGAAGCCCTCACCCGCGTGCCCGAGCTTGCCGAGAAGTACGTCGGCAAGGTGAAACTGATCTACATCGATCCGCCGTTTAACACTGCGCAGACGTTCGCTTCGTACGAGGACAACCTAGAGCACTCCATCTGGCTGACCATGATGCGCGACCGACTGCACCACATGAAGAAGCTGCTTGCCGACGACGGCTCCATCTGGGTTCACCTGGACGACGTCGAAGTACACCGGATGCGCGTGCTGATGGATGAGGTGTTTGGGGCGGATCGATTCATCGCCACTGTTGCGTGGGAGAAAGACAAAGGGCGCAGAAATGACACCGACATATCTGGAGCCCACGACCTTATACTGATTTACGCGCCAAGCGGCAGGCAGTGGAAGAACGTACGTAATCTGCTCCCTCGACTAGCATCGCAGGATGCCCGGTACCAGAACCCAGATAACGATCCAAGAGGGCCTTGGCTGCAAGGGGACAACGGTACAGCGAAAAGCGGCACCGAAAAGAATCGGTTTCCAGTAACGCTGCCATCTGGGCGAGTAGTCACACCGAAGGGACGTTATTGGCGATTCAGCCCGGAGGGCTTGGCGGAAGCCCGAGCAGATGGTCGAGTTTGGTTCGGTAAAGACGGAGATTCTCTCCCGGTTATAAAGCGCTACCTAACGGACGTTCAAACAGGTCTTGTTCCTAGAACTTGGTGGAACGCGGATGAAGCTGGACACAATCAAGAAGCTAAACGGGATCATTTGAATAAGATGTTCCCGGAAGTTGAAAACCCTTTTTCCACTCCAAAGCCGGAGCGCCTTCTCGAACGCATCATTCATATCGGTTCGAATCCTGGCGACATTGTGTTGGATGTGTTTGCTGGGTCGGGGACGACGGCGGCGGTGGCGCAGAAGATGGGGCGGCGTTGGGTGACGTGTGAGTTGTTGGAGTCGACGTTCACGACGTTCACGCGCCCTCGCCTGGAGAAGGTGCTCAACGATCACGACCCGGGAGGGATAACCCGGACGAGGGGCGAACGAGTCGACGCTACGGTAGACGGGCTGCCTGATGGTGTCTCGCCGGAGGACGCCGCGAAATTCACGAGCGTGCTCAACAAGCTGATCAAGGACGACCCGGAATTAAAGAAGAGCGTCGAGGTGAAGACACTGAAGGCTGCCTCGAAGACCAGGCGCACGAAGGAAGTGCTGAACTGGCGTGGTGGCGGCGGCTTCCAGGTCGCCCATCTGTCGCCTGCGTGTTTCGACTACGCCCCTGAACTGGACAGGGTGATGCTAACTGCGGCCGCGACCGGACAGACTCTGATCGAGTCGGTGGCTGCGAATCTCGGGTTCACGCTGCTGCATGCGGATGATGATTACGTGTTCGACGCCCGCCGGGGCAATGCCCTCCTCAAGGTGGTGGAGGGCGTGGCCACAACCGAGATCGTTGACTGGCTGGCCTCAAAGATCCAGCCTGGCGAGACGATCGTGTTGGCTGCGACCACGGTGATGGACGGCGTGCGCCAGCATCTACGCAAACTGGTGAAGGGGTCGCGGGTGGTTGCCTTACCCGATGATGTGTTCCGTTACAGCGAGGGTGGTGACCAGTGATGAGGCTCAACATCAGTTTTGATTCGGACATGCTGGAGTCGATCAGTGCCGAGTTCGACCTGCGTGCTCCGAACAAGGAGGCGCTGCGCAAGTTAGTCTTCACTCTTGATGGTGATTACGACCCTGCTGTGATGCAGGTGCTCAACCTCGCTACGGGTGTGGGCAAGACGTATTTGATGGCGGCGTTTGTGGAGTATCTGCGCCGTCAAGGGGTCGGCAACGTCGTGATCGTCACCCCGGGCAAGACGGTGCAGGCGAAGACGGTGCAGAACTTCACGCCGGGCTCACCCCGGTACATCACGGGTTCGGCGGTGCCGCCTGAGGTGGTCACCCCGCAGGACTATTCGGCCTGGATCGCCCGGCAGAACGGCCCGGCCCGACTCGCGTTCGGCCGTGAAGTGGCAATGCTGGCGTTTATCTTCAACATTCAGCAGCTCATCGCGCCGAAGGAAGCCGAGGGGGACACCCACGGGGCCACGCAGGACGCGATGCGCCGTAAGCCCCGCCGGTTCGATGAGAACGCCGGCGTGCTCTTCGACTACCTGAAGAACCTCGATGATCTGGTTGTGATCGCCGACGAGTCCCACCTGTACGGGTCCAGCGCGGTCGCGTTCAATGCAGCGTTGAAGGAACTCGATCCAGTAGCGGCGATTGGTTTGACGGCTTCGGTGGACAAGGCCACCGATCACGTCATTTTCGAGTACCCGCTCTACCGCGCCATCCAGGACAAGTATGTGAAGGCCCCCGTGTTGGCGTTCCGCAAGACTGGATATGGCACCGATGAGGCCTCCGAAGAGCAACAGTTGCGTGACGCGCTGCAATTGCGTGCGCTCAAGCAGGCCTACTACGACTCGTACGCGGCTTCCCAGAACCGTGATCATGTGAACGCGGTCGCGTTCGTGGTGTGTTCCGATGTTGAGCATGCAACCCAGGTAGCCGAGCTGTTGCGCACCCCGGAGTACCTCGGCCGGGAATCGGCTGTGCTGCAGGTGGATTCCAAGCATGAGGATGAGTTGACCCAGCGTCGCCTCGACGAATTGGATCGGCCCGAATCGCCGGTGCTGGCGGTGGTGAGCGTGAACAAGCTGAAAGAGGGCTGGGATGTCAAGAACATCGCGGTCGTCGTGACGTTGCGGGCGATGGCTTCTGAGGTGCTCACTCAGCAGACGATGGGGCGCGGGCTGCGGCTGCCGTTCGGCCGGTATACGGGTGTGTGGCAGATCGATCAGCTCGACATCATCGCCCACCAGTCCTTCACCGAGCTGCTCAATGCGGAGAACGTGCTCCGGCAGTTCGGTCTGGAAGAAGCCATCGCCGAGCCCGACAAAGCCAAGGTTGAGGAGGCGATCCGTAAAGCCGCCGAAGAGTCCGGCGCGGGTACAGGTACGCCCACGACCGACGGTGACCAACCAACGACGACAACCGGTTCTGAACCGGGCACCGGTGCCAGTGGTGAGGTCGCCGGTGGTGTGGCTCCGCAGCCGGGCACCGTTCCCGTCGGCGGCAGTGATACCCCGGGCGCGGGTTTGCCCGGTGTCGGGGTTCGCGCCATCACCGAGCAGGAGGATCAGTCCACCTGGGAGTTGGTTTCGATCGGAGGGAACCCGAG
Organism: Brevibacterium pityocampae; assembly: GCF_039541555.1. Lineage (NCBI taxonomy): Bacteria > Bacillati > Actinomycetota > Actinomycetes > Micrococcales > Brevibacteriaceae > Brevibacterium > Brevibacterium pityocampae. The sequence goes on from NZ_BAABGL010000030.1 coordinate 7,547, forward strand.
TTTTGCTGACGTGTCCTACCGATTCCCGGTGACGACGATGACTGTGCAGCAGCCGCCCATTGACCTGTCAGAAATCAGTGACGCCGAGATTGAGCAAGCGGCGCGTCGGGTCACCTCTGCTGGGGACGTGCTGTTGCGCAAAGAGATCATCGCCGCCCTAGGCAAGAAACTCCGGGCAGAGGATCGAGAAAGCGCCGTAGTCGACTCCGTCTACGTCGACGACGCCGACGCCGAGGAGGCGCTGGTCAAACTAGTGATCAACATGTCGCTGGTGCCCAAAACCGAACAGACCGCCCGCTACGTCGCCACGTTCCTGGTGCCGAAGTTCATGCGCGCCGTGACGTTCACCGGCTGGACCGTCAAATCCCTCGACTCCGCCCGCGCCGAACTCCTAACGCTGATCAAGAACTACACAACCGAGACACTGCGAGCCACCCGAGAGGTGCCGACCATACACCCCAAGCAGATGCCCGGCACCGGCTACACGCTCCCGTTGGGTGAGATGGTGCATGACCAGATCGAGAGTCGTGACCAGTTCGTGCGAGGCCGGGTCTACGGCGGCTGGTTCAAGTCGCTATTCGCCGAGGAGTCCTTCGACTCCTTCACCGGCGAATACCAGCTTGCTCGCCTGCTCAACACGTCGCCGGGGATCGTGTGGTGGCATCGCCTGCATCCGCAAGACCAGGCGTTCGTGTACTACAACGCGAAAGACCGCTACTTCCCCGACTTCGTAGCCTTGGACACCAACGGGGTGCATTGGATCATCGAAGGCAAGGACGAGCGCGGCCGCGACGACGCCAGGGTGCAGGCCAAGCGTAAGGCTGCCGAGGCGTTGGTGCGCCGGTTGGTGGCTGAGGATGCCTACGCCGGTCAGCACTGGGGCTATCTGATCGCTTACGAGCAAGACACCGCCCGTGCCGACTCGTGGGAAGACCTGAAAGCCTTCGCCAGCCCGGTCAGCAACGCCCTGTAGCTGCGAGTTCGCCTGGCCGCATCACGGGGCTCCAGCGTTGCGGGAGGTCGAGGGTGACGGCCTCGCCGGTGATGAATACGAATCCGAGCCTTCCATCGGTGAGCATGCAGCCGCCCTCCAGCATGGCAAGGAAGTCCGGGATGTGGAGCGCAAGCTGGGTCGGCGATTCGGTCAGGAGCTTGTCGATCGCCGTGTGGAGCGTCGATGGGCATCGCCGCGCACCCGTTGACTGCAGGCTGTCCACGGCCTGGTCAACCGCCGTGCTGTTGCGCCCAGCGAGCACCTGCAACGCCTCGGCCATTGTCAAGCCCCGAGTTTTGTAGAGGGATTTCTATCTGGAAATTGATGTCAATGCTCGAGCAGGCTGCTCCGCGTGGACTGCTTCGAACTCAACGGGAGGAACGTGCCCGATCTCGCCATGAAGACGGCGATGGTTGTACCAATCGACCCACTCCGCGGTCGCGACCTCGACATGCGACACATCGCGCCACGGCCCGTGGTTGCGGACCAACTCAGCTTTGAACAATGAGTTCAGCGCCTCCGCCATCGCGTTGTCATACGAGTCACCACGTGACCCGACCGACGCGACAGCATCCTCTACCGCGAGTCGCTCCGCGTAACGCACGGCACGATACTGAACTCCACGGTCGCTGTGATGGACCAGGCCAGACAGATCAGCACCATCACGCCGACGCGTCCAGATCCCCATCTCCAACGCATGGGACTGATGCACGGATAGGTGTCACCTGATCTGGCTTACCAATGCGTGGGCCTGGAAGGATGTCACCATGCCCAAGCCCTACCCGAAAGAGTTCCGCGAGGACGTCGTCCGCGTCGCTCTTAACCGTGACGAGTCGACGACGATCGCGCAGATCGGTGCCGACTTCGGTATCCACGAAGGCACCGTAGCCAAATGGCTCCGCCAGGCTGAGATCGACGCCGGCAACAAACCCGGCACCAGCACCGACGGCTCCGCGGAGCTGCGTGAGCTCAGGCGACGCAACCGGCTGCTCGAGCAGGAGAACGAAGTCCTCCGCCGCGCGGCCGCTTATCTATCGCAGGC
>NZ_BAABGL010000031.1:0-10451 GCF_039541555.1 Brevibacterium pityocampae
CAGTTCCCCAACAGACTCCCCCTCTGACCACCCGGCAGAGAGGCTGATCGACCGGTCCCTTACACAGAAAACTTGACACCTCCACGCGCCAGTGTCGAAACACACTACCCGCTGACTGCATATTCTAAACATGTGACTCTCTAGACTGCGCATTGAACAGTGGGGACTTCTGCTGTCCCTGGGGGGTCAAGGACCGTATTGACCGCACGGTCTTTGAACTCCACTGAGAGTTTCATTCTCGGAGTTGCTCCTCGTTCTCCAGACAGAAAGAACGAAACTGAACTATACCCAGGGCGCTTCAGGAATGCGGTAGCCACGTCGACAACGGAGCGAGAGTTGAACCGCATTCGATAAGAGTCGCGTGCAGGATCGCGAATCAACGGTTAAACGTTCGTATCCGCATTGGTTGTGGTGTCTGAATGCTGCAACGGGGGCTCACCATCACGTAACCTCGAGCAGAGCATTGAACAGCCTGATCGGCGTGCGGTCGAGGACATATGCATCGGACACAGTAATGTGCGACAACCCGCGCCCGCGCAGTTCTGTAACTGTACGTCTGACTCGGGGATTCCAATGCGCGTCCTCGTGCCGCCAGAGCGGGTGACCGATGACAACCGCTGCCCCACGACCCTCCGGCGAGATGAGTGATGTCAAACCGTTCACCGTATGCTGTTCGATTCGCAGGTGTGGGCCGTAGCCATCAACGAAGCTCTGCACCAGCGCCTCGGTGCGATTTGACCAGTGCGAAGGGTCAAGACCGCGGCCGAGCACAAGGTCCACGACGTCGAGCCCGAGTCGCCAGTCCAACGCCCAATGATTAAAGCGGTTCTCGTAGTTGCGGAGACACCCAGGGCAGGACGATGTGCAAGCAGTCCCATGCGGCTCCTCGCGCAGTCGCTTTCCAGTTGTGTCTCGAATAGACGTCAGGAGTCTTTCGAACATCGACGGCTCCCCGAGTTCGAGCGCGTAGCCCGCGCCGTTATCGAGTGCGTCGGCGAGGAACACCCGCGCCGAGACTGTGGTACCAATCCGCGTTGGCTGTAGCCCGACCTCAAGCTCGGACTGCTCGATGTCCAGGTATTCCTTGGCTGCGTTGCGAAGGAGCTGGGCAAAGGAAAGGAGAGCACCCTTGCCTGCTGGGCATGCCCATGGCAGTGTCGCGACCGCGCCCTCGGGCAGAGCCAGGCCGTCAAGTCCGAGAAGGAGCACGTCGGTACGTCGAACCTCGCCGATCGCTGCCGGGTCGATCGCTTGCCCGCCAGTTCGCATGAACTCGGGCAGAGGGCGTCGGTACAGGTCCCGATTCTGAGCGATTATCGATCCGTCAGACTGGCGACTCAGCTCGAAGAGCTTCCGATTGTTGTCGTTCACTGCGACAACCTCAGCTTGTTCAAGCAGTTGGAGCGAGACCCCGTGAAGTCGGGTATCTTGCCCGAGTTCGGTATTCGTGGAGAGTTCGGAGTAACCGGCGAACATGGGGGTGATGTGCGAATCGTCGTAATCCGGCTGACTGTAGATCGTCCGATAACCCTCGGGCTGGTAGAGCGAGAACGCTCTCATTTCCTCGCCGCACACCGAGCACTTGAGTGACTCATTCGTCGGCCGGGTATCGAGGCTGCCGCACTGCCCGCAGCGATGAACCGGAAGCGGAGTCCCGAGCGGGTCCTTCCTTCGTGCGCTGGCCCCGATGATGCTGTAGGCCGCGAAACCCACAGCGAGGTGCTCGGCGCCGTCTTTGACGACGACGGCTCCGGGAGCAAATGCAGTGATGGACATTCGGAGGTCGCGGTCGGCGACGGTATGTTGCTCGGCATCGCTTGCACGGCGGAGCTGCTTCGAGTAGAGCGGGCGGACCCGAGTCGGGAAGCCGAACATCGGGAGCACGCCGGCATTAGCGAGCAGTTCACTAAGCTCCGTGTGCTGGAAGTATGGGTTGCCAACCGCTTCGTCGATGTCGCATACCAGCCCGGTCCGTGCCCAGTGCTTGAGACCGTCGATGTCGAGTGCCGTGTAGGCACTGAACCTTTCGCAGACGATCGGAACATCATTCGATGTCTGCAACCATGCCTCGACCTCAGCGCGCCGCTGAGTCCAGTCATTCGTATCTCCGAACGTGCCGTGGATGCTGTCGCCCGTTCGCCGAGGCGGAATACGACCGGCGAGGAAAGCCCGTCGCAGAAGCTCTGCTGCGATCACCCGGCGAACGATTCGAGGCCGCGACAAGTCGATGAACGGCGGAGGCGGATCAGCCGCGGTCATTTTCTCCGGCGTCTGGAAGTAGTAGTCATCGTGCGCCCGGTCTCGCGACACGGTAACCGCGAATGAGAACGGCTGACCTGAGCGTCCGGCTCGACCGACGCGCTGCTGATAGTTGAACCGCTGAGGCGGCATATTCGCCATCGCCACTGCTCGGAGGGAACCGATGTCGACACCGACTTCCATTGTGGTTGTCACCGAAAGCAGATCGAGCGGATCGGCGAGCTCACTCTCAGCGGGTGCCGGAAGCACCGCGCCCTTGAAAAGGCGCTGCCGCGCTCGCTGGTCAACCAATCGCGTCTGACCCGTGAGTTCAGCGACTCGCATTCGTCGAAGCGGTTGCGAGGCGAGCCATCCGTAGTAGTCGAGTTCCTCTGACCACGCCTCCTCGCGGAGTACGCCGCTCGCGCATTCCTCATTGGTGCAAACACCGGCCGCCGGGTGCAAATGAGTTGTGCCACAGTTATCGCAGACCCAGACCTTGTCGCCCGGCATCCTAAGTTCGAGGGCATCCTGCCCTGTTTGGGTTCTAAGCGCCCATGTCTGATCAACGATGCCGCTCTCGCGAAGGAACTCACCGACGTTCAACTGCAGCGTCTGCCAGTCCATCTGATGCTTCGTTGCCACCTTCTTGAGGTAGGTGCCGATGACCTTTGGTGCTGTGTTCGACCGAGCGACGTACCCTCCCTCGAATCGCTTCGCGATTCCAAGGATGCGGATGACACTCGCGACCACGTCCCCTGCGATCCTCGCCGACATTGTCTCGTCCTTTGAGAAACCCCAGCTGTCGGGTGCCGGCGGCCGCGCCCTGACTACGCCAAGGCGGGTCGATTCGAGGTCGCGTGCGGCACGGTCGAAGACGGCCTCAGTGACGGCGGTCGCGGTAATCCGGTAGCGGTCTTGGCGGATAGGTCGTGCGACTGCGTCGGTCAGCGGTTCCCAGGCGTTACGAACCGGCGGCTCGTAAGCGCGATACCACGGTGCGTCACCCTCGCTTTCGGCCACTGACGGCCCGGGACCAGCCGGGTTGACGCCGGCCTTAAGCATCATCTGCTCGGCTTCATGGATGAGAGTTGCCCACGGAAGAGATTCGGTCTCCTTCTCGGCCGCCGCGATCGTCGCCAGATCCGTTGCATCGCCCGCGCCGAGGCTCTCCAGTCTGAGCTTGTCGAACAGCTCTCGACGGACTGCACGCAGCTGCTCGGCACGCTGAAGATCGTCGCCGGTGAGTTCGTCACGTAGGAGTGCCCGCAGAATCGGCACAGGGTTCTCGCGTCCGTGAAGCAGTTGCCGGACGACCTGTCGAACTTGGTCGCGGAAGTTATTGAGTGCGATCCCAGCGGCGATGCGCGCAGAGTCATCCCGGCTGTCGGTAAAGACGATTGTCCTCGACTCTGCTGCTTCAGACCCAAGGCTGCGGAACAGCTGGGATACGGCCATTTGGTTGAGTTGAGCGCGACCGGAAGTGTGTGCGCGGATTGGCGAGCGGACATTGCCGGCGAAGTAAACCGCGGCATCACGGTTGTCCTGGCTTCCCCCGCATCGGGGACAGGCTTCCGGTAGCGCAGGAAGCGTCAGTCCGCTATTCCCGCCTGCGTTGTGACTGAGAACAACTGCTGGGACGCCGTCAGGCGAGCTACCGAGAACGAGCGAACCGAGCTTGGGATTCCAGCTGGCCGCCCCAAAGTTGGTTTCGATGGTCGTTTGGTTCTCGTTCATGTGCGCGGGGAGCTTGTGGACCCTGGGTGCGTCGGGAACCGGCGAGCCGAGCCAGAGCCATCGGTACTCGTCGTCGTTCCTTCGGTACACGAAGTCACCAGAGTTCTCGCCAGGCGTGACCGGGGTGGTTGAGAGTACGACGGACCCGCGGTCCGGCCGATCCACGACGTAGCCGCCGAGGCTGACATCACCACACTCGAAGCAATAGAGAAGTTCAAGCACTCGTGCGCCGCAGTCAGCACAGGTCGACCGGGGCGTGTCGTACATTCGACCTACTCGCCGAGGTTCCGATTCGGTTCCGCCTGGGCAGGTTGGGTCCGAGCAGGCCCAGAGCCCGCGCATTCCTCTCATCATGACATGGCCGCGGAACTGGATCGCGGGCTTCTCGGCATCAGCGAGACCGATGAGCATTGCCGTGAGGGCTGGCGAGGCTATTGGATCGCTCCCGAAGAGGCGGGCCGCAACCGTGCCGATGCGGGTGGCCTTGTGCCGCCCGTCACCAGGGTCAGCGCATGCCGCAGCGATCGTCTCCGCCCACCGATCTCTTGCGGCGGCCTCCGCCAACTCATCCGGGGCGATGTTCAACACTTCAGCGGCCGCTGGCTTCTCGCCCGGCACCAGCAGCCGCGCCTGCCCTGGCTCGATCACGAAGGACGCCCGATCGACGCCAAAGAAGCGCTCCAGGTATTCCAGACCCGAGTCGTCCCCGGGGAGGGAAGCGCTCGTCGCGATGATCCTGAACTGGTCGGACGAAGGCTCAAGCCCGAGCCGCGATGCCAGGTTTCGGACGACCATCCCGACTTCGGCCCCGGTGCTGCCGCGGTACAAGTGCAGTTCGTCAACAACGAGGGTGAAAACATGGTCGGAAGACTGCCGGAGCCACCGCCGAGTGGACTCGAAGATCGGTTCCTCGACGTCGCGCATCAGCATCACATTGAGCATCGAGTAGTTCGTGACGAGCACATCGGGCGGAGTGGCGATCATGTCCCACCTGGTGATGAGTTCGCCACCAAAGGGGTCCTGAAACTGAGCCGTCAAGTCCGGGTCGTTGAGTTCAGCTAGTCGGGCGTTCAGGCGCGACAGCTCCCGCAAGTCCCGCGCCGCGTCGGCGGTGGCAGGTGCCGAGACCTTTCCGGTTGGAACTCCACCCGAGCCCGGTGTCGCCCCGGTATAGCGCCCGAACCAGAGGTCAATCGGCGACGCCTGTCCCCGAAGGCCGCGTACGGCCCGACGGAGCCGTGCAACCTGATCCTCAACGAGCGCATTGGTCGGGTAGAGGATCACCGACCGCACAGCTGCCGGATTCGCTCCAACCGTTCGGGCTGGTCGCCAGTTTTCGGTTTGCCGCTTCAGATCCCACCATTCGTGGATCGCGGGCAGTGCGGTTGTCGATCGCTTCTCCGCCACGATACGGCTTAGGAGCGGGATCAGGAAGGACTCCGTCTTGCCTGAACCGGTGCCAGAAGTCACCACCGGGTTATGACTGATGCCGCCCGCGAAGTGCGCAGCGAGTGCTGTCGACTGATGCTTGCGCAGTTTGATGCCCGCTAGCTTGTCGAGGGGCACACCAAAGACCGCCGCGATCACTTCACCGAGGTCGCATGCGTCAACTCCCGCTTGGCTGGCCGCTTCTACCACCGATGCGACCCCGTCATAGGGCAGAACTGGCTCGAGCATGAGCGGGGCAAATAGGTTGCCCTGCCCTTCAAGCAGCAGGTGTCGCCGCTCGTCTACAAGGGCCTTGTCGCGCAGTGCGTACGCGGTGTCTATGTACCGCAGAAACGCGTCGCGGAGGTCATCGGCAATCTTCACTGGGGTCGGGAACGGCATGCTGATCACCGGCTCACTCGGTCGTAGATGATGTCCGCGACGGTGCGCGGTACTGACGGGTACTGGAGCAGGCGGTGATTCACAATCTCACGCGGGGCTCGTCCCGAGCAAAGCGCGAGAGCACGCCCGTACAAGGATGGCAGGTCCGCACCCAGCGGCGTGACGACTGAGCCACTGCGCGAGTTATAGCCAACGAGGGGATCACCGGCCCACGAGTTTGCGATGTGCTTCACGATCTGCGCGTTGCCGAGCCCGATCGTGCCGCCTGCAATGTCATCGGCGGTGCGTATCGCGTAGGTTGAGCCGAAGTCCTTGAGCCGATATGCGCCAACCTTGACCAGCGACTCCGCGGGGTGCCATGAGGCCGACGTGGTGTCCCAGAACTCTGCAGACCGGTGGCTCGGCACGATTACCCGTTTGAGCGACGTCACCACCTCACTAAGTGGTGGCAACGCCTCAGCGATGTCCTCGACCGGTGAGGCTTTCAATACAGCAATCCCAGCGTCTGCCATTTTACCGACCGGCAGAATGCCAACGACCTCGAGGCGAGCGAGCTCCGCATCAACGCTCGTGCGCACGACAGCGCTGGTGCCGAGCAACTCTTCAAGCTGCTCGACCAGCGCGCTGGAGCGCGACCCGATGAGCACCCATGACCGGTCACCCGTTGGAACGAGCGTGGACGTATTCACCGCCCATTGAGTCACCTGGAGATGGTCGTCCCTGGCTACGTCCACATGCCCGACGACTTCAAGCCGCCGGAGGAACGAGTCCGCGAACAGGCCTGAGCCCTCCACCTGCGCGGCGATGCGCTCGAATGCCCCGAACGAGCCGGTCCCGACGTGGTTCAGCGCATCGAACGCGACCTCGAAGTCTGGCTGGTCCGATTCGATCACCGGCGGGATTTCGGGGATCTCGATCGTCCTGGCCGCGCCCTTTTTCTTTCTCGCAGCCCGGTCGGTCCCAGCGAAGCGACGAACGAGCCCGCAATTCACGCACTCGCCTTCGATGCTACGCGTACGTGCCTGGCCGCGGAGCATGGGCGGGAGCAGGAATCGGTGCGTCCCGGTAATGAGACACGAGTCGCTCGCCATCGGCACGCCCACCCGAGTCTTCGCAATCGACGCGGTCGACGCGCTCGGCTCTCGGGGCGCAAACTCAGGCATCGGCACTGTACAGCCGCCCCGGCGCGGTTCGAGACCCACTGTTCTCGCTCCGTTGACATGACTCGGCCACTTGGCGGGACCGGCGGTCAGCGGCCAGCGCGGCGAATATTCAGGCGAGTAGACCAAACGGATATCGACGTCCTCGACGCGGAACTGAGGAGTGCTCGCCGATCGCAGTCGTAGGAGCGCCGCTGTCGATGGCTTGTTCGTGTCGTTTACGAACATCGCGACGACGTACTCTCCGTCAGTTAGGCCCTGATCTATGAGTGGAAACACCGCGAGCTCGCCGGGCTGTACAGACTTAGTGATGAGTTCGGCCTGGTCGATTCTGTTGCCGCGGTACACACAAACGCCGACCGAGGAAGCTCCAGCGGCGAGGGCGACCGCCTCGGGTGGCTCTTTGACCGACCACTTTCGTAGCAAGCCAGGAAGCACGAATCCCCCACGCAGTGTCAGGCTCGTCCGCACGCGGGGTGTCAGCGGCAAGAGATCAAAGTGTGGTTGCCTGTTCGGTGCGGACACGATCTGGACGTGGTGGTAAACGACCCACCCCTCTGGCGTCCCCGGGAGGTCGACAAGCTCACGCCATCCCGGTCGTGCGTGAGTCTCAAGATGAGTCTCGACACGCTGGCGTGCGTCCGACCGGGCCAGGACGATGCTGTCCTCCCCGAGCGAAATGTGTTCGATCTCGACGAATGCTCCCTGAAGGTCGTCCCATCGGAGCGGAGCGACTCGCTTCGGGCGACGACCGAACGGGCGACTCTCGTCATCCCCGAATTCGCCAGTTAGCAGTTCCCCGACGAGCGACGCCGCGCTGACTTCCTCAGCACCGGATAGCCGCGTGGAGCCACCGGGCCCGGCTACAGTCGGGACAATCGACTCCTCGTCAGCGCCTTGGAACCGGGCGGTGTCCGGCCCTTCCGAGCGATAAGGGAGGATCAGGTTGAACTCAATCGACTTGCGAGGGAATGTCCGCAAGAACGCCACCAGGCGCGTCGTGACGACGGGTCGCACAGAGGAGAGCGATTCTATCCCCGACCCATCCCATGCTTCGAGTTCGAGACAAGCGGCATTGGCGATTCGCTCTCGGGCGGCCGGGTCCCGCCAGAGACGAGCAAGATGCGAACTGAGGGGGAAGCTCGGAGTGGCCGTCGCATAGGGGTCCATCACGAGACTCATGTCGTTCGGCGAGATACGCAGACCCGGGGTCATGCCTTCAAGGGCGAAGAGTTCGTGGAGGCCGGCACGATCGTATTGCCGAACGACCGCCTGCGACATTGGCAGCCCGATGAAGGCGTGACCGCCGACGGCGTAGGCCGTCGGGATACCGCGCTCACCTTCCCAAGCTTCAAGCCAGGAGTTCAGCGACCCCCACAGCAGTTCGGCGACCTGACGATAGTTGTTCTCCACCCGCGAGCATCTCGTCTCCGGGACATGCAAGAGCCGATGTAAACGCGTGTAATAGTTGTGAGCAGCCAGGTTGCCGTCGGCATGCATTTGCTCGGCAGCGATTGACAGTGTGACGAGAAGGGGGAGCGCGGGCGGAGTTTCAAGTGGCGAGCGCTGATGGCGCTGCGCAGCCTTAGCCTGCCAGTGAAATGGGGATGCGCCAGCCTCGTCGATTTGAAGCGAAGACCGGACGACTGCCGCCAGCCCTGCAAGCGTCCGATCCTCGACCTCGGCTGTTTCGAGCACGTTCTGCACAGTCTCGGTATCAGCAAGCGCATAGACAGGCCGCCCGGCCTGAGCAGAGCCGAACATGACGTCAGCGATCGCCTCACTTACGCGCTCATACACGGTATCCAATGCCAGGCTCCCTCCATGTCATGCCGACCGTCCAGCAACGAGGACGGATCCTATGCTCGGTGGCTTCGTAATGGGAGCGCATTCCTGCCGGGCGTCTCTCCACTTGTTCGACGTAGAGGTGCGCATTCCTACTATGGGTTCAGGGTCGGCAGTGCTGGAGGAGTTCGAATTGGCTAGACCTTCGAGTAAGACTTCGGCGATCGCCTTGACGACACGAGCATTGACTGCGTTGCCGAGCGCTTTGTAAGCGTCGAGGTCGGAAGTCGGCAGATGGATATCGCCGAGGCTTTGGAGTTCAGCGCATTCAGCAGGTGTAATGTAACGGCGTTCTCCAGTCAGGTTGGAGCCGAGGATGGGAACCTGTGTCTGGGTGAAGGCGATGAGGCTGGGGGACGTCGTAGGCCGCTTGATCCTGAGCCCAGAAGCTCGGATCTGCAGGACGAAGTTGTCGATGTTTCGATCCTCACCCTGGGCATTCCACTCCATTTTCTGGAAGCTGGACTGCATCTCCTCGGGCTTCCATTGATCCAGCCAAGGGTCGATCCAGGAGCGGTTGTGTTGGTAAAACTCGCGGTTCTGTCTGATGAAGGTGCGCTTCCACCGGGGGAACTGATAATCGCTATCGCGATTGGCGTGACTGGGGATCCGCTCCTTCTGTTCCCCGACCGAACATTCAAGACTTTGGCCGAAGCTGCCTTTGACACCCATCTGACGCAAACCCCATATCGGTCGACGATCCCAGATTCCCGGCGGGGTCTCGTCCTCGTAGGGATAAGTTGCGCCGAACTCCATTGACCAGATCGGGAACGAAGGCATCTTCAACGAGGCTGGCGAACGACGGAGGAAGTCACCCCACATATCGATTGCGTGAAGTGTCTGCTCGGGAATCGAGCGAGCGGGGGGCACGTCTTGGCGAAGCACCGAAGTGATGTCGGTCGGGTCCTTATGCTTGGTTGGCCACTCGAACTTGTCTAGCCCGTCGAGTGAACCAACGAAATATGCGCGGTCACGGACCTGTGGAATGCCGAACTCGTGAGGAGAGAAGTGTTCAACTTCCACCGAGTAATCAAGCGCCTCCAGCATCTCGATGATTTTGCGTTGAGTGCGACCGCCGTCGTGCTTCAGGATATTTGGCACGTTTTCAAGGATGAATCGGCGTGGGCGTTTTACGCGGAGGATCTGGTGGACTTTGAAGAAGAGGGTGCCCTGGAGCGTGTCGGCGAAACCCATTTGGTCGCCGGCTTTGGAGAACGGTTGGCAAGGAAAACCTGCAGTTAGGACGTCATGGTTAGGGATCTCACGCTCGATGTCTCTATCGGTCTCAAGAGCGTTGATGTCGGTCCAGGGGTGGACGCCATAGTTCTTCTTATAGAGAGCGTTGAGTGCCGGCTCCCATTCGGCAGCGAACACGACTCTGCCGTTAAGGTCATCGAGCGCAACATGGAAACCGCCAAGGCCGGCAAAGAGGTCGACGAACTCGAAGGCTGGTCTCGTGGTTGCCACGTCGCCTCCTTACCTCGTCGCGCCCGCCGCAACTATTAGTATCTTAGTCTCCCCGAAGATCCTGAAGTCGACATGCCATGGCCGAAGGGAGGGAGGTGTCAAGTTTTCTGTGTAAGGGACCGGTCGATCAGCCTCTCTGCCGGGTGGTCAGAGGGGGAGTCTGTTGGGGAACTG
>NZ_BAABGL010000032.1:0-14949 GCF_039541555.1 Brevibacterium pityocampae
CCGGAATCGAGGGTGGTCTACCCATGCCTGACTCTCCTTCAGGACCTACATAACGGCCCTGCCACTAAGTCTGACGCGCGACAACAACATCACCATCACCACCCCGGCAGGGCCATGCCCGACCTGGCGCATCGACGGCGACCCCTCAACCTGGGCGATCCACATCCACGGCCTCGGCAGCACCCGAGTCGGCACCCTCCGCGGCGTCCTCGCCGCAACCGAACTCGGCTACACCTCCCTCGTCGTCAGCTACCGCAACACCGCAGAAGGGCCAACCGTCGGCACCGGCCGAACAACCCTCGGCCACACCGAGGCAGCAGACGTTGACGAAGCCATCGGATACGCCGTCCGACGCGGAGCCCAACAGATCGTTCTCTTCGGCTGGTCAATGGGCGCCGCCATCACCCTCCAACTCGCCGACCACCCCCGACGCGAGGGACTGATCGCCGCGCTCGTCCTCGACTCACCAGTCCTCAACTGGACCGAAGTCATCAAGGCCAACTGCGTCCGCAGCGGACTGCCCGCAGCAGCCGGACACCTCGCGATCCCGTGGCTCACCATCGGCCCACCGGCTCGCACGGTCGGCTTGCCGGGCCTCATCCCACTTCGCACCTTCGACTGGACCGCCCGAGCCGAAGACCTTCCTACGCCGACCCTGATCCTCCACGGCGCCCGAGACGACTCCGTACCCATCCGGCTCTCACAAGCACTCCGCGACGCGCGACCGGACCTTGTTGATCTGGCGACCTTCGACGCTGGCCACACCCTCTGCTGGAACGCCGACCCCGACCTGTGGCACGAGACAGTGACCACCTGGCTCAAGGCCCGCGTCCTGCACTGATCGGCAGAACGGAGCGACCACCCTCGGCACCCATCTCGTTCGGCCACGCCCGGAGAAACCCAACTCAAGCCGCAGCTCCACCGGTATCATCGTGAGTGTTGGCCTGCCAGGGCCATAGAGCGAGGGAGGACCAACGTGGCTGTCCGCAGACGACATCGCCGCCCACCTCGGGATCACCAAAGACACCGTCTACACCTGGATCGCCGAGAAGGCCATGCCCGCCCACAAGGTCGGACGCCTCTGGAAGTTCCAAGCCAGCGAGATCGACGACTGGGTCCGACGAGGTGGCGCAGCCGCCGACTCCGAACCCTCCCCGTCAGGCTGAGCGCGTCGCTCACTTCGAGCCGCCGCTGACACTTTGTCGGTGGCACCCCATATCCTGATCCACTGCCCAAAACCGGAAGGAGGCACCTCGTGACAGACGCGACGACCGACGCGACATTGACGCTCGCGACGCTGCGCGCGGGCCAGCGCCTCCGTGGCCTGGTGCCGGGGCAGGCGGTCACCCTGATCGCCATCGACCCTATCGACGCCGAGCTCTTCGAGGTCTTCTACCGCGATGACGCCGGTCGCAGCGGCGCACGTGCGATCACCGACGCCGACGCCGCACGCTTCGAGGTCGCGGGTGACTTCGACTCCGCTCCGGCCTACGATGCCGACCCGGACGAGTTCCGGCTCGCAGCCGAGGCACTGAGGATCAAGTACGCGGCGCTGTATGACCCGATGGTCGCGGTCAACAGCTCGGACGTTGACCCGCTGCCGCACCAGATTCGCGCGGTCTACGACGAACTGCTGCCGCGCATTCCGCTGCGGTTCCTGCTGGCCGACGACCCCGGCGCGGGCAAGACGATCATGGCCGGGCTGTACCTGAAGGAGCTGATCCTGCGCTCGGACTGCGAGCGCGCCATCATCGTCGCTCCCGGTGGGCTCGTGGAGCAGTGGCGGGAGGAACTCAGTCGGAAGTTCGACCTGCGCTTCGAGATCTTCAGCCGCCAGATGGTCGATGGCGCCCAGGGCCGTAACGTCTTCGCCGAGCACCCGTTCTTGATCGCCCGCATGGATCAGCTCTCCCGCAGCGAAGACCTGACCGAGCAGCTCGGCGAGGTCACCTGGGATGTCGCCGTCGTTGACGAGGCCCACCGCATGTCGGCCCACTACTCCTCCTGGGCGGGCGAAGTCGATGAGACCAAGCGCTTCAAACTCGGACGCCTGCTTTCGGAGACCGCGCACAACTTCCTGCTGATGACCGCGACCCCGCACGCGGGCAAGGAAGAGGACTTCCAGCTCTTCATGTCGCTGCTGGATCGCGACCGCTTCGAGGGCCAGTACCGGCAAGGCGTGCATCGCACCGACACCGACGGCCTGATGCGCCGCATGGTGAAAGAAGACCTGCTCACCTTCGAGGGCAAGCCGCTGTTCCCCGAACGCAAGGCCTACACCGTCGAGTACGAGCTGAGCCCGGCCGAGCGAGACCTCTACGAACAGGTCACCGACTACGTCCGCACCGAGATGGGACGGGCCGAGCGGATCGCACAGGCCGGGGACAAGAAGCGCGGCAACAACGTCGGGTTCGCCCTCACCGTGCTGCAACGCCGCCTCGCCTCCAGCCCCGAAGCGATCCTGCGCTCCCTGGAACGACGCCAGCAACGCCTCGACACGAAACTGCGCGACATGCAGCGCATCACCGACGACGCACGCTTCAGCACCTCCATCTCCTCCCACATCGACGAATGGACAACAGGCAAGACCACGCTCGACTTCGGAAGCGACGCGCTGCCCGCATTCTCGGTCGACGACTTCGAGGACTTCCACGAAGAGACGACCGACGAGGAACGCGCCCAGTTCGAGGAACAGGCAGACCAGGTTGTCGATCTCGCCACAGCCGCGCAGACCATCCCCGAGCTGCGGGCTGAGATCGCGATCCTCGAAGACCTCATCAAGGTCGCCCGGCGCGTCCGGCTGCAAGACGATGACAAGAAGTGGGTGCAGCTGCGCACCATCCTCGACGAGCAGCTCCTGACCCACGACGGCTCCGGCGATGCTCGCAAGATCATCATCTTCACCGAGCACCGCGACACCCTCGACTACCTGCAAGCCAAGATCACCGCCCAGTTCGGGCGTGCCGATTCGGTCATCACGATCCACGGCGGCACCCGCCGCGAAGACCGCAAGCTCGCCCGCGAACGCTTCACCCACAACCCCGACACCGTGGTCCTACTGGCCACGGACGCCGCCGGGGAAGGCCTGAACCTTCAACGTGCGCACCTGATGGTGAACTACGACCTGCCGTGGAACCCGAACCGCATCGAGCAGCGCTTCGGCCGCATCCACCGCATCGGCCAGCGCGAGGTCTGCCACCTGTGGAACATGGTCGCCCGCGACACCCGCGAGGGCGACGTGTTCACCCGGCTGCTGGCGAAGATTGACCAGATGTCAATCGCCTACAACGGCAACCTGTTCAACGTGCTCGGCGACGCCGACGCCTTCCAAGAGCGGTCGCTGCGTGACCTGCTGATCGAGGCAATCCGCTACGGCGACCAGCCCCAGGTCAAGGCCAAGCTCGACCGCATCATCGACGCCGGCGTCTCCCACGGCCTCGACGAGATGCTCGCCGAGCGCGCACTCCACCCCGAGATGTTCTCCGCACTCAACCTCGACGAAGTTCGCGCACGCATGGAGAAGGCCCGCGAACGCCGACTCCAGCCCGGTTACATCGCCGCCTTCTTCCTCCCCGCGCTCACCCGGCTCGGCGGACGCATCCGCAAGCGCGAGAACGGCCGCTACGAGATCACCCGCGTCCCGGCCCGCGTCATCGACACGGCGCGTCGCCTCAACCGATGGGCACCCGTCGCTGAGCAGTACGAGCGCATCACCTTCGAACTCTCACGCATGCACCCCGACGGGCTCGCCGACGCCTCCCTCATCGCACCAGGCCACCCGCTGCTGCACGCCGTGATCGAGGCAACCATCGACGACCTCGGCCCCACTCTCAAGCAAGGCACGGTGCTGGTCGACCGGCGCACCAAGCAGACCGACGCACCGATGCTGATGTTCAGCGTCGAGCAGCGCATCGAGAACACCGCCGCCGATGCCGACACGGTTTCTCACCACTTCGACTACCCACTCCTCGAACAAGACGGCACCGTCACCGTGTCCGCAGCACCGCCCTACCTCGACTATGACCGACCGGACTCGACTGAGACCGAAGCCATCGCGGAGATCGCGGGCAGCGATTGGGCGCGGCAGAACCACGAGAAGCTCGTGCGCGCGTGGGCCTACCGTGAAGGGCTCCAGCCCCGAATGGACGAGATCAAGACCCGCCTCGACATCGAGACCGCGCGCACCCGGGCGCAGGTCAAGGATCGCTTGCTGGCCGAGATCAACCACTGGGATCGAGAACACAACCGCCTCGAAGCCCTCGAACGAGGAGGCACCGTCGGCAGGCTCCGCGCCGAGACCGCGCTCGTTCGTGCCCGACAACTCGATGAGCGGCTGAGCCACCGGCTCGAACAGCTCGATGAGGCCACCAACCTTGTCGCCGTACCCGCCGTCATCCGCGGGGCCGCTCTCGTCATCCCCAGTGCGCTCCTCGCGACCGACAACGAGCCTGAAGCACAGACCTTTGCCCGCCAGACCGAGGAAGTCGAGCGTCGAGCGGTCGAAGCCGTGCTCGCCGCCGAGCGAGCACTTGGGCGCGAACCTGTCGAGATGCCGCGCAACAACCCCGGCTACGACATCCAGTCCACCGACAAAGGCGGCTTCGTCCACTACATCGAGGTCAAGGGCCGCATCGAAGGCTCCGACACGTTCACCATCACCACGAACGAGATCACCTTCGCCCAGACCCAAGGCGACCGGCACCGGCTCGCCCTCGTCGAGGTCTCGACCAGCGGTGCTCCCAACGACCAGTTGCGCTACGTGAGCGACGCCTTCACCCACCTTGAGCCATCCGCGACCACCCGTTCCTACAACGAGGTCTGGCGCGACTACTGGGAACGCGGAGCACCACCGCGATGACCCACCCCACCGACAACAACCAGCCCGACGCCAGCGAGAGAAGCCCCGTGACCAACGCACCCAAGAAGAAGCTCATCGAAGTCTCGCTACCGCTGAATGCCATCAACGAGGCTGCCCAACACGAGAAGTCCGTGCCTCGCAAAGGGCACCCGGCAACGATGCATCTGTACTGGGCGCCGAGACCTCTTGCGGCAGCCAGGGCAGTGTTGTTCGCGCAGCTGGTTGATGACCCTTCTTCGCGTCCAGAGGAGTTCGCTACACCCGAGCAGCAGGATGCTGAGAGGGCACGCCTGCATGCGCTCCTAGCCGAGCTGGCGAAGTGGGAGAACTCAAATAACAAGCCACTACTGGAACAAGCACGGCACGAGATTCGACGGTCCACACCGGACCGTCAGCTTCGATTCCTCGACCCTTTCGCTGGCGGAGGCGCGATACCTCTGGAAGCCCAACGACTCGGTCTGGAGACCTTCGCGTCCGACTTGAATCCCGTAGCGGTTCTCAAGACCCGAGGGCTGCTGGAGATTCCAACAAGGTTCGCAGATCAACCACCTGTCCATCCCGGTGCCCAGGCGCTCTCCGTCGACTGGGCTGACGCATCAGGTCTCGCCGAGGATGTCAGGAAGTATGGCGCCTGGCTCAGAGACGAAGCCTTTGCTCAGGTCGGAGACAGCTACCCGAAAGTTGTAGCGCCGGGTGGGACGGAGCATACGGTCATCGCCTGGCTCTGGGCTCGCACCGTACGGAGCCCCAACCCGTTCAATCCGATCGAGACGCCTCTGGTGCGTTCCTGGTGGCTCAGCAAGAAGAAGGGCAGGGAAGCCTGGATCGAAGCAAAGGTCGTGGATGGAGCCGTCAAGTACACGATCCGCCATGACAAGTTCGGTCCGAGCAAAGACGACGACGGCACAATGCGACGTGGTAATGCCATCGCGCTGGGCGACGGCACGGTGATCGACAACGACTACATTCGCGCAGAGGCAAGGGCCGGACGTCTAGGGGTGCACCTGATCGCGATTGTCGCGGAGGGCGAGCGGCGCCGACTCTATATCGAACCAAGCGAAGAGCACATCCAAGCTGCACTTTTGGACCGACCCACGGACGTCCCCGACCAGTTGATTCCCACCCGCAACCATGACGTGGATCGTCTCCCGATGTACGGCATGCCGACCTGGGCGGACGCCTTCACGAACCGTCAGCTTCTGGTTCTTACGACTATCAGTGACCTCATCACAAAGGCTAGGGACAAGGTCATCGCGGACGCGATCGCTCAAGGCATGCATGAAGGCGAGAGCTTTGAGTCCGGTGGGCGCGGAGCGGTTGCCTACGGGGACGCCGTCGCTACATACCTTGCCTTTGCCCTTAGCAAACTGTCGGACTGGTCATCTTCGATTTGCAGCTGGATTTCGGGAATCGAAGGGGTGCGAGACACCTTCGCCCGCCAAGCTCTTCCCATGGTCTGGGACTATGTCGAGATCAACCCGTTCTCGAACTCAGTCGGCCACTTCTATACACACGTGGACTGGGTGGCGGCTGGCGTCGCAGCCATGCCGATGGGAACCAGCTCTGCGGCAGGTCGCGTTCAGCAAGCAGATGCGGCCACTCGTGACTACGCCGGTTACGTTGTGAGCACTGACCCGCCGTACTACGACAACATCGGCTACTCCGACCTCTCAGACTTCTTCTACGTGTGGCTTCGTCGCTCACTCGGCGGTGTCCACCCAGATGTCTTGGGGACCCTCCTCACCCCGAAGGACGGAGAACTTGTGGCGAACCCGAATCGCCACGGCGGTCGCGATGGGGCCGAGAAGTTCTTCGTCCAAGGGTTCAATCAGGTCTTCCGACGAATCCGCGAGGGAGCGGAGCCAGGCATCCCCATGACCGTCTACTACGCCTACAAGCAGCAGGACACCCGCGACACAGGAACTTCCTCGACTGGCTGGCATACGCTCTTGAGCGGGCTAATCGAGTCAGGGTGGGAGGTCAACGCAACCTGGCCGATGCGTAGCGAGCGCAGCGGCCGAATGGTGAGCGTGGGAACAAATGCCCTTGCATCATCGATTCTCTTGGCCTGTCGCCCCCGAGAGGCGACCGCGAGCGCCACAACACGTCGCGCATTCGTCGCTGCGCTGAAGTGGGAGTTGCCCGAGGCGCTCCGAACGCTTATTCAGGGTTCAATCGCGCCAGTGGACTTGGCCCAAGCAGCGATTGGCCCCGGGATCGCGGTTTTTTCCCGATTTTCGCGTGTCCGGGAAGCCGATGGATCAGATATGAGCGTGAAGGATGCCCTCCTGCTAATCAACTCCACGCTGGATGAAGTTCTCGGTGAGCAGGAGTCCGACTTCGACCCCGATACACGGTTCGCGGTGAAGTGGTATCGGCAGTACGGCTGGGGCCAAGAGAACTCAGGAATCGCGGATCAACTCGCACGGTCTTCGGATACGTCGATTGGGGCACTTGAGCGCGGCGGCATCTTCGAGGCGAAGGGTGGCAAGGCACGCCTGCTCCCGCCCGTCCAGCTCGAAGGAGCTTGGGATGCAGCAGCCGACGAGCGGGTGAGCGTCTGGGAGGCGACGGTTCGTCTCGCCGCGGTGATGGCGAAGGACGGTGCCGACAAGGTGGCGGAGCTGCTGCCGTCAGTTCAAACGCGCGTGAACTTGGATGCGGTGAAGGAGTTGGGCTTCCTGTTGTTCCACGAGGCCGAGAAGAAGAAGGACACGAAGGACGCGATCCTCTTCAATGGTCTGGTGAGTGCCTGGGGTGACGTGAACGAGCAGGCGCGCAAGTACGCCTCGACGCCGCGCTCGTCCCAGCAGGAGTTCGACTTCGACGAGGACGAGGATTAGGTCATGCCCGGACAGCGAGATCAAGCCCAAAGCCGCGGCGCAGGCGCGCGCCGCTCTGGCGCTGACCTGACTCCGTTCCGGGCCATCGCGGAGTCAGTCAGTGCCTCGGGTGGTGAGCTCGTCGATCAGGTGTCGGCTCTGATTGAGCAGGCGCAGACGTTCGCGGCCACTCAGGTGGACGCGACGCTCACTCTCCGGAACTGGTACATCGGGCGGATGATCGACGTGGCCGTGCTGCGTGAGGGCCGGGCGGGGCACGATCAGGAACTTGTTGCCTCGCTGGGGCAACAATTGACCTCCAGGTATGGACGCGGCTTCGACCGGACCAACCTCTACCGGATGGTGCGCTTCTCCCAGCAGTTCGCCGAGCCCGAACTTGTTGCCTCACTGGGGCAACAAGTTAGCTGGACCCACTTCAAGGCGCTACTGCCGTTGGCCAGCGCGGAGGCGCGAGCGTTCTACGTGAAGGAGACCATCGGCCGCCGACTCAACGTTCGTGAGCTCCGGCACGCCATCGAACGCAAGGCGTTCGAGCGTCGCGAGATTGCCGACTCCCAGATTCCCGAGGGCTCAGCTGTCCCGCTCGATGCCTTCGGTGACCCGATGCTGCTGGACATGCTAGGCCTGGCCGACACCTACTTGGAGCACGACCTCGAATCAGCTCTGGTCCACGACATGGAGGCGTTCCTGCTGGAGGTCGGGCGCGGGTGGGCGTTCGTCGAACGTCAGAAGCGCATGACCTTCGACGGAGACGACTACTACCTCGACCTGCTGTTCTACTCCCGTCCACTGCGTCGGCTGATCGCGGTGGAGTTGAAGGTCGGCAAGTTCAAGCCGAGCTACCAGGGGCAGATGAACTTCTACCTGAAGTGGCTGGACCGGCACGAGCGCCAGGCGGACGAGAACCCGCCATCGGCCTCATCCTGTGTACCGAGGCGAGCCGCGATCAGATCGAGCTGCTCGAACTCCACAAGGACGGAATCGTCGTCGCGGAGTATTGGACGACCCTGCCGCCCAAGGCAGAGCTCCAAGCTGGTATCCAGGCGGTCTACCGGGAGGCACAGGAGCGGATCGCTCGGAGGCAGCTCACCGCAGCGGCGGAAGAAGACTTCGATGAGTAGGGATTGGCCGGCGCGGTATGCAGCCACGTCGGCACCAAGTAGTGGGTTCTAGGAGACAACGATGGCGATGAACAACCGAGATCGAGTAGGCAAGGCGTTCGACCTGCTCTCCGAGGGGCTCCTGGACGAGGTCGATGAGGTCATGACGCGGGCCTACAAGACCGCCGACTGGCCCGCCGCGTGGGCGAAAGAGGATGCCCAGCGCCGGGGCGGGCCACTACGCACGCTGACCAAGCACGACGTACAGGTACAGCTTCGTGCCATTACCGAGCAGGGCTATCACTTCAAGGACGTGCTCTCCCGCGCCCAGCAGGGCTTCGCGTCCGAGCTTCGCGAGACTCGGAACCTGTGGGCGCACAGCGAGCCCTTCAGCTCCGATGACGCATCGCGCGCGCTCGACACGATTGAGCGGCTGCTGCACGCGGTCGGCGCGGTCGATTCCGCCGAGGACGTACGGAAGCTGCGCGTCGATCTACAGCGCACGGTGTTCGAGGATCAGACCCGCAAACAGGTGAAGCGTACGAAGGTATCGCTCGAACCTGGCTCCGGACTGCGCCCGTGGCGTGAGGTGATCCGGCCCCACGATGACGTGGCGCGCGGCGCGTTCACCGCATCGGAGTTCGCGGCCGACCTTCACCTTGTCCACACGGGTCAAGCGACGAGCCCGGAGTACGGCGATCCGGTCGAGTTCTTCACCCGTACCTACCTCACCGAGGGATTGCGCGACCTACTGTCACGCGCGCTGCGCCGACTGAACGGCGAAGCCGGCGCAAGCCCGGTCGTGAACCTTCAGACCAACTTCGGCGGCGGAAAGACCCACTCGATGCTGGCGCTGTATCACCTGTTCAGCGGCACCCCGGCCAAGGACTTCCCGCAGGAACTGCAGGAACTCATCGCCGCGAACGGCAACCCCGACCTCGGCGCACTCGACGTGCGACGGGTCGCCCTCGTTGGCACCTACCTGAAGGCCGGGTCGCCGATCATCAAGGACGACGGCACCGAGGTTCGCACGCTCTGGGGTGAACTCGCCTGGCAGCTCGGCGGGCGTGAAGCCTACGACCTGATCGCCGAGGACGACCGCGCGGGCACCAACCCCGGTGAAGCGCTGCGCACTCTGATCGTGCGCTACTCGCCGTCCCTGATCCTGATCGACGAGTGGGTGGCCTACGCGCGCCAGCTCGTCACGGACAAGGAACTCCCGTCCGGTTCGTTCGAAACGCAGTTCACCTTCGCCCAGTCCCTGACCGAGATCGTGCGCTCCGTCCCGGGCGTGATGCTCGTGGTCTCGATCCCGGCCTCCGACACCGGCACCGACGGGCGCGGCAGTGATATCGAGATCGGTGGTGCGAACGGCCAGCTCGCGCTCGAACGTCTCCAGAACGTGATCCGTCGCGTCGCGGACCAGTGGCGGCCGTCGAGCAAGGACGAGTCGTTCGAGATCGTGCGCCGACGGCTGTTCCAGGCACCGAACGCTGAAGGGCTCACGACGATCTCGGCTGTGGCGCGCAGTTTCGCGAACCTGTACCAGAACAACACCGCGTTGTTCCCGCGTGATGCGGCGTCGCCGAATGACGACTATGAGAAGCGCATCCGCGCGTCCTACCCGCTGCACCCCGAGCTGCTGGATCGCTTGTATGAGGACTGGTCGACGTTGGAGCGGTTCCAGCGCACCCGTGGTGTGCTGAAGCTCGTCTCGTCGATCGTGCACGAGCTGTGGGCATCGAACGATGCTTCGCCGCTGATCCTGCCCGGCAACGTGCCGCTGGATGCGACGACCGTGAACACGGACCTGACGCAGTACCTCGAAGACCAGTGGAAGCCGATCATCGACTCCGACATCGACGGCCCCGGATCGACCGCTCAGCAGATCGACCTCGACCGCCCCAACCTCGGCCAGCGCTTCGTCACCCAGCGCATCGCACGCACGATCTTCATGGGCGCGGCCCCCAGGATCAAGAGCACCCGCAAAGGGCTCGACAAGCAGTACCTCTGGCTCGGCACCGCCGTCCCTGGTGACACGCTTGGGAACTTCGGCAGTGCCGTCGAGTTGCTTGCGCAGCGTTCGACCTACTTCTACGAAGAGCAGGGCCACTACTGGTTCGACACCCAGCCGTCCGTCACGAAGACCGCGAACGACTACGCCGAGCGGCTCCGCGAGGATGTCGAAACGGTCTGGAACGAGGTCACCCGCCGCCTCCAAGGAGAAGAACGCGTGCGCGGTGTGTTCGACCGGGTCCACATCGCCCCGTCGTCGTCCGCCGACATCCCCGACCTCGAAGACACACGCCTGGTAATCGCCCACCCGCGGTACGCCCGTCGCAAGCAGGACGGTGCCGACTCGGCCGCGCACGCGTGGGTCCGTGACGCTATCGAGAGCAAGGGCGCCAGCCAACGCATCCACCGCAACACGCTGATCTTCCTCCTCGCCGACAAGAGCGAGCTGGAGAGCCTCGAAGCCGCGACCCGCAGCTACCTCGGCTGGAAGCGAGTCCAGGCCACCAGCGACAGCCTCAACCTGTCCGCGCAACAGCGCAAGCAGACCGACGACTGGGTATCCCGGCTCGATCAGACCGTCTCCGACCGCATCCGCGACACCTTCGTCTGGGCCGTTTACCCCGAGCAGTTCGACCCGACCAAGCCGTTCGAGCTCGTCGCCGACAGGGTGCCCGACTCCGGCGGACGATCCCTGGCCGAGCGTGTCAGCGCCAAGCTCGGCCGTGAGGATCAGCTCGTCACCGACTTCGGCGCCCCGATCCTCGGGGCGACCCTGCATCACGAGCTCGGTGCGCTCTGGCGTGATGCCGGCGAGATCACGGTCGGCGAGCTGTGGGGCTACTTCACCCGCTACACCTACCTGCCCCGACTCGTTCGACGCGAGGTTCTCGACCGCGCCATCGAGCAGTCGCTCTCGGCAGTGCTCGTTGACAACGAGCGGTTCGCCATCGCATCAGGCAAGGACGCCGAGACTGGCCGCTACCGCGGCCTGCTAGTGGCGCCGAACCCGAACACACGGATTCAGGTCACCGACAGCACCCTGCTCATCGAGGCCGAGCGCGCCCAGAAGCAGGCGGATGCTGACCGGATCGCGGCCGTACGTGAGGCGGCGATGAACGCCGCCGCTGACGGTGACTTCGCTGACGTTGGACCGGTTGACTTCGTGTGGACGGGCAGTCCGTCCGCCGAGGGCGATGAGCCGTCCGAGTCCGAGTCTGCGCTGGAGGCAGTGCTCGCCCGGTTCTTCGGTTCGGTGAAGATCGACTCCGACCGCTACGCCCGCGACATCGGCAACGTGACCCGCGAGGTGATCGACCGCCTCGCCGGAGCAGGTGCCCGGCTCGACATCACCATCGACATCCAGGCCACTAAGCCCGACGGCTTCGACGAGTCCGAGGTTCGCACCATCGGGGAGAACGCCCGAGTCCTCAAGTTCGACCCCAGCTCCGGCTTCGAGAAGAGCTGAGGTAAGAACTCGTGAAAATCACCTCGGTTGAGATATCGAACTTCAAGGCGCTTGAACAAACCAAACTCGACCTGCACCCCACGTTCAACGTACTTGTCGGAGCAAACGGGTCTGGGAAGAGCTCGGTGCTGCAAGCCCTCCACTGGATGTTCCAGTCTGGGCGCAACTTCAGTGTTGAGCCGAAGAAGGGTGATACAGCCTCGACTCTCTCCGAGAAAGACGCGATCTACATGCCTTCCCCTGACTATAGGAACGCTGGGCACGGCACAGAGTACGGCAATACGCACGGCAAGCCACAGCTTGGCGTCACCGTCGTCGCGAAGACCGACGACGGCTCCGAGGTGACAGCAGAGATGTGGCTGAAGGCCGCACGCAACGAGGGCATCTCTGTGCATGTGCCCACAGGTAACACGATCGTCTCGCATATCCGAGACCAGTCCCGCGAGTTCAGCGCGTATATTCCGGGAGTCGCGGGGATCCCTCTCAACGAGGAGAAGCGCTCAAAGCTCCTCGTTCACCGATCCGCTGCGGCAGGCGACGCGAACACCGTACTCCGGAACATGCTGGACCTTCTTCGAAGAGTAACTGTGGATGGTCGTAATGGGCTCGAAGTCGTTGAGGACTTGGTGTCGCAGGTGATGGGCGAATTTTCGTTGAAGGTGGCCTTTGACGACGAGAAGCACATTCGCGTTATGGCGACATTCAGGACTGGGGACATGGTTGCCGGGGACGACAAGGCGTATCGGCCGCTGGAGCTCGCTGGTATTGGTTACCTCCAGGTGCTTCAGATTTTCTCCTACCTTGTGTACTTCAGGCCGGTCGTACTCTTGGTGGACGAACCAGATGCTCATCTCTACCCGATCGCTCAGGAACGTCTCGTCAAGGTTCTGGCGCAGGCGGCACAGGACTTTGATTCGCAGATACTCCTGACCACGCATAGCCCATCCATCGTTCGCGCGCTCCCAAGCGAATCGCAGGTCATCTGGATGCGGGACGGCGAAGTTCAGCCTGAGGGAGACACCGACGGCCGGCTGCTCATGGGCTGGGGTCTACTTGACCGGAAGATCGTTCTCCTGACCGAGGACACGAACACGGACATGCTCAGATCGATCTTGGCGCAATGGCCAGATATCGAACGTGCCACCGCGATCTGGCCATTTCACGGGTCATCTAATATTCCACCGGCCGATGCCATCGATGGGCTCAAGGCTCTACTGGCAGCGGACGTACGCTTGGTGATTCACCGGGATCGTGACTTCCTCATGCCTGCTGAAGTTGCGAAGATCGCTAAACCCTATGAAGACCTTGGGCATCGATTCTGGGCCACCAAGTACTCCGACATTGAGGCTTACTGGGTGGACCCGGAGGTCATTGCATCGCACTTCGGCGTTACTCACGATGAGGCATCCAACATCTTGGCGAACGCGCTCGCCGAAGCGAAGAAGAACGACGATCAACTGAAGATGAGAAGAAAAAAGCGAAGTGAAGCTCTAAGCAAGATCAACCGCGATGGCAGCCTTCCTCACTTCGGCGACGACGACGTGCGCGCCGAAGCGGAGGCCGACGGCACCCAGTTCGGTGTGCTCGGCAAGACAATGATCGCTCGAATACGAGAAGCAGCTTCAGCGGAAGGCCGTGATAGAAGTGGGAGCTTCGGCAAGTACGTTCCAGCGACGCTCGCGCACCCAATCGCCGATGATCTTCGCGCGCTACTTGAGGCCCCACAGTAGGTGTGCAGAACAGCAGATGACGTGTGCGCACTTCACGCGCCAGAATGGGCTTGCTCAAAGGTCAGGCAGCGAGACGAGTGCGAATGTGGCCTGTAGAGGTAGCACTCCGTTGCCAAGCGCGGTGATCTGCTGGTTCGGCGTCAGCTCATGGAAATCGGTGACCCATCCAGTCGGCAGGCCCATCAGCCATTCGACGAATGCTGGTGCTGGGCGCGGGCCGTCGGCGTCGTTCAGGAGAGCTGGCGCTGGCGCGGGGCATCCGGTGATGTGTTCCCAGCGGGTGATGGCGTCGGCGTAGCGTCCCCAGCGCTGAACAGTCCGTCGATCAGGGACCACAGGGTCTCCGATTCGGCTCTCCTGGTCGGTGAGCCAGCCGGTCCGTGGAGAGCGAAGTCGATGATCTGGTGCGACAGTGCGATTGTCCCGCGTCGTGCTCGCACCTGGTCGAGGGTCTCCCCGCCGCGTGAGGAGTCCGTTGCCAGCGGGGTGCGGAACAGTGCGCCGGGCGAGGGCGAAGATGCGGAAGCGTTGGTGAGGAGCGCCGACAAGGGAAGCCGGTAGGCCGATCCATCGTGCATCCAGCCGCAGGTCGGCCAGATCGCCGAGAACGGCGCCGAGAGCCCGTAGAGGTCGAGTTGCGTTGTCTCCCAGATGCCACGGGTCGCGTTCCACGCCGCGAAGGGTTGCGCCGTCGGGGGTTGCATCGTCGGGGTTGCGTCGGTCATGGTCGTCTCCTTCTGCGGGTGGCCGTGTCGCGGGTGAGGACAGCAGCCCGCGGACGTTCTCGATGACGACCCATTCGGGCTGGAGCGCATCGATGGCTGCGGCCATGTGCGCCCACAGACCCGATCTTGTGTCCCGCGTCAAGTAGTTGGCAGGATTTCCTTGGTTTTGAATGTCGGGGTGGTGGGGTCGGCCAGGCCCAGGTGCACCTCCT
>NZ_BAABGL010000033.1:0-26055 GCF_039541555.1 Brevibacterium pityocampae
CATCATCATTTTCCCAGTTCAGAAGGGGCATTTCCATTTCACGCGCGGCTTGATCCGGCTACTCGCATCGGTGGATCAAGGCTTAGCCGGTCCCGGAGCCGTGCCGGTTGTCGACCTCGGCGGCGTCCTTGTCATCGCGGTGGATGCCGGTCCGCGGATCGATCTCTAGGAGGAACGCACGGATCTCCACGAGGTGGTCATCCGGGGTGGGCCGACTGACGATCGGGCTGCCGGAGAACCAGTACCCGGGATTCGGCCCGCAGAGCCAGTCGTGGTCCACGGTGCCGTCCGCGCGCCGGGCGATCGCGAACACCTCGCCGTCGATGGTGACCCGCATGGATGGCATGAAGCCCAGTCAAACAGGTTTCAAGCTATGAGGCGACCACAAAGCCAGAGACTTTTTTGAGGTAGGAACGAGAAGTGCGATGCCGGATATGAAGCACAGAGCTTCAGGAGCCGATGCTCGGGATAGCCTGGGAGCATCATTTATCGCGTCGGAAGGACCCACAATGACCAGTGTCGGTGACCAGCTGCAACTAATTGCTCGAAAACTGAAGAACACACGCGAGAGCATCGCGACAGAAGAAGCGACGAAGACAACGCTGATCATGCCTTTCATCAGGGATGTGCTTGGCTTCGATGTGTTCGACGTCAACGAGGTCATCCCCGAATTTGTAGCTGATGTGGGCCTGAAGAAGGGCGAGAAGATTGATTTCGCAATCGTCAATGAGGGCGAGGTAGCGATACTCATCGAGTGCAAGAAGGTCAGCGAACCTCTAAACCTCGACAATGCCTCCCAACTATTCCGCTACTTCCATGTCACTACTGCTCGGATTGCAGTGTTGACGAACGGCAACGAGTACCGCTTCTATACCGATCTCGACGAGCCGAACAAGATGGATTCGAAGCCTTTCCTCGAGCTGAACCTCGACGACATCGATTCTGCGCTGGTACCGGAGATCGAGAAGCTCAGCAAGCAGAACTTCGATCTCGACTCAGTCCTCGGCGCCGCAGAAGAACTGAAGTACGTTTCATCTGCCAAGCGGGTCTTCGCCGGAGAAGCCAAGGAGATTTCTTGGGACATGGCAAGCTTGGTGATTTCGCGCATCTATCCTGGGCGACTCACCCAACGAATCCGCGATCAGCTCACCCCTCTGGTGGGAAAGGGGCTCAATCAGTTCATCTCGGATCAGGTGAACAATCGGTTAAAGGCAGCCCTCAGTGACAACGGCGAAGAGCCTGATTCTTCGTCTGAACCGACCGTCGCCGAAGAACAGGTCGACTTGGTCGACGGACTTGAGACTACAGAGGAAGAACTTCAGGCCTTCCGAATCATTCAGGCCATCGTGGCTCAGGACGTTGATCCGAATCGCATTCACTACCGTGACGCGAAGTCATACTGCGCGATTCTGTTCGATGACAATAACCGGAAGGCAGTCTGCCGACTTCGATTTAATAACACCGATCGACTCCGGGTCGGTCTCATCAAGGAAGACAAGTCTGAAGATGTGCGCGATCTGGATCGGGTAACCGACCTGTACTCGTTCGCCGATCAGATTCGCGAAGCGGCAAGACGCTACCTGTGACACGGAGAATGGGGGCACCGTTGACGGCCAGTTCGTCGACAGTGTCGACCCGTCTCCAAGTAGGACATCGTAGATGTTTCACCGAACGACAGCGCCCCGCCTGACTGCGTGAACAGTCCTGCGGGGCGCCGGCCCGGGATCGGGGTGGTCTCAGAAGTCCCAGTCTTCGTCCTCGGTGTTCTCGGCCTTGCCGATGACGTAGGAGGATCCGGAGCCGGAGAAGAAGTCGTGGTTCTCATCCGCGTTGGGCGACAGTGCCGACAGGATCGCCGGGTTCACGTCGGTCACGCTCGAGGGGAACATCGCCTCGTAGCCCAGGTTCATCAGCGCCTTGTTGGCGTTGTAGTGGAGGAACTTCTTGACGTCCTCCGCCAGGCCCACCGGGTCGTAGAGGTCGTGGGTGTACTGGACCTCGTTCTCGTAGAGCTCGAAGAGCAGCTCGTAGGTGTAGTCCTTGAGCTCCTGCTTCTTCGTGTCGTCGACCTTCTCGAGCCCGCGCTGGTACTTGTAGCCGATGTAGTACCCGTGGACGGCCTCATCGCGGATGATGAGGCGGATGAGGTCGGCGGTGTTGGTGAGCTTGGCGTGGCTCGACCAGTACATCGGCAGGTAGAAGCCGGAGTAGAAGAGGAACGACTCGAGCAGGGTCGAGGCGACCTTGCGCTTGAGCGGATCGTCCCCGCGATAGTACTTGAGGATGATGTCGGCCTTGCGCTGCAGGCTCTGGTTCTCCGTCGACCAGCGGAAGGCGTCGTCGATCTGCCGGGTCGAGGCCAGCGTCGAGAAGATCGAGGAGTACGACTTCGCGTGCACGCTCTCCATGAACGCGATGTTCGTGTACACCGCCTCCTCGTGCGGGGTCAGCGCATCCGGGATGAGCGACACCGCGCCGACCGTGCCCTGGATCGTGTCGAGCAGGGTGAGCCCGGTGAACACGCGCATGGTCAGCGTCTTCTCGTCCTCGGTCAGCGTCGCCCACGACTGCACGTCGTTGGACAGCGGCACCTTCTCCGGCAGCCAGAAGTTGGCCGTCAGGCGGTCCCAGACCTCGCCGTCGATGTCGTCGACGATGCGGTTCCAGTTGATCGCGTCGACGTGCGACACGAGGGTGAGCTTCTCACTCATGAATACTCCTGAAGAATGTGGGTGTGTCCGTTCGGCCCGGCCCGATCCGCGGGCGCCGCGCGGCGGTGCCGCACGGCGCCCTGGTCGGTCAGAGCATGCAGGACACGCAGCCCTCGACCTCGGTCCCCTGCAGCGCGAGCTGCCGGATCCGGATGTAGTAGATCGTCTTGATGCCCTTGCGCCAGGCGTAGATCTGCGCCCGGTTGACGTCACGGGTGGTGGCGGTGTCCTTGAAGAACAGCGTCAGCGACAGCCCCTGGTCCACGTGCTTCGTGGCCTCGGCGTAGGTGTCGATGATCTTCTCGTAGCCGATCTCGTACGCGTCCTCGTAGTACTCGAGGTTGTCGTTCGTCATGAACGGCGCCGGGTAGTACACGCGGCCGATCTTGCCCTCCTTGCGGATCTCGATCCGCGAGGCGACGGGGTGGATCGACGAGGTCGAGTTGTTGATATAGGAGATCGAGCCGGTCGGCGGGACCGCCTGGAGGTTCTGGTTGTACATCCCGTGCTCGGCGACCTGCGCCTTGAGCTCGGCCCAGTCCTGCTGCGTCGGGATCGACACCCCGGCCTCGGCGAACAGCTCGGCGATCCGCGCGGTGGCCGGTGCCCACTCCTGCTCGGTGTACTTGTCGAAGTACTCGCCCGAGGCGTACTTCGACTTCTCGAAGCCGGCGAAGGTCCGCCCGCGCTCCTTGGCGATCTCCATGGAGGCCCGCACGCAGTGGTAGGCCACGGTGTAGAAGTACATGTTCGTGAAGTCGAGGCCCTCCTCGGATCCGTAGTGGATCCGCTCGCGGGCGAGGTACCCGTGGAGGTTCATCTGCCCCAGCCCGATCGCGTGCGACATGTCGTTGCCGCGGGCGATCGAGGGCACCGAGTCGATGTCCGAGGTCTCCGACACCGCGGTGAGCCCGCGGATCGCGGTCTCCACCGTCTGCCCGAAGTTCTCCGAGTCCATGGTCAGCGCGATGTTGAGCGAGCCGAGGTTGCAGGAGATGTCCTTGCCGACCTGGTCGTAGCTCAGGTCCGCGTTGTAGGTCGTCGGCTCCGACACCTGGAGGATCTCCGAGCACAGGTTCGACATGGTGATCCGGCCGTCGATCGGGTTGGCGCGGTTCACGGTGTCCTCGAACATGATGTACGGGTAGCCGGACTCGAACTGGATCTCCGCGAGCGTCTGGAAGAACTCGCGGGCGTTGATCTTCGACTTCTTGATCCGCGCGTCGTCGACCATCTCGTGATACTTCTCCGTCACCGAGATCTCGGTGAAGGGCACGCCGTAGACCTGCTCGACGTCGTACGGGCTGAAGAGGTACATGTCCTCGTTGGTCTTCGCGAGCTCGAAGGTGATGTCGGGGACGACCACGCCGAGGCTGAGCGTCTTGATCCGGATCTTCTCATCGGCGTTCTCGCGCTTGGTGTCGAGGAAACGGTAGATGTCCGGGTGGTGGGCGTTGAGGTACACCGCGCCGGCACCCTGGCGGGCGCCGAGCTGGTTGGCGTAGGAGAAGGAGTCCTCGAGCAGCTTCATCACCGGGATGACGCCGGAGGACTGGTTCTCGATCTTCTTGATCGGCGCGCCGGACTCCCGGATGTTCGTCAGCGAGAAGGCCACGCCGCCGCCGCGCTT
This sequence comes from Brevibacterium pityocampae, assembly GCF_039541555.1. NCBI lineage: Bacteria > Bacillati > Actinomycetota > Actinomycetes > Micrococcales > Brevibacteriaceae > Brevibacterium > Brevibacterium pityocampae. The sequence goes on from NZ_BAABGL010000033.1 coordinate 4,342, forward strand.
GGACAGCTGCAGGGCGGAGTTGATCGAGCGGCCGATCGACTCCATGTTGTCCTCGATACGCAGCAGGAAGCACGACACGAGCTCGCCGCGTTGCTTCTTGCCGGCGTTGAGGAACGTCGGGGTGGCCGGCTGGAAGCGACCGGTGATGATCTCCTCCATGAGCGCCATGGCGAGCTTCTCGTCGCCGCGGGCGAGGAACAGCGCGACCATGACCACGCGATCCTCGAAGCGCTCGAGGAAGCGCTTGCCGTCGAAGGTCTTGAGCGTGTACGAGGTGTAGAACTTGAACGCGCCGAGAAAGGTCTGGAAGCGGAACTTGTGCTGGTACGCCGCCTGGGACAGCTGCTGGATGAACGCGAAGGAGTACTGGTCGAGCACCTCCTTCTCGTAGTAGTCGTGCTCGACGAGGTAGCGCAGCTTCTCCTCGAGGTCGTGGAAGAACACCGTGTTGGTGTTGACGTACTGGAGGAAGAACTGGCGAGCGGCCTGCTTGTCGCGCTCGAACTGGATGCGGCCATCCGCATCGTAGAGGTTGAGCATCGCGTTGAGGGCGTGGTAGTCGAGGTCGGTGTCCTCGCGGATGATCGCCTCTAGGTCGCGGTCGTGCGTAGTCGTTGACACAGTGAATCCAATCCTTCGTCGACGTTCTCGACATCGTCCTCGGTGCCGAGGAGTTCGAACCGGTACAGCAGCGGTACCCGGCATTTGTCGGCCACCCGGTGGGCGGCCCTGCAGTAGTCCTCGCCGAAGTTCGTGTTCCCGGCACCGATGACTCCGACGAGATTGTCCCGGTTGCCTCTGACATTGAGGAACTTGATGACCTGTCTGGGCACCGCCCCGCGGTTGGAGCCGGCGCCGTAGGTGGGTGTGATGAGCACGAACGGCTCACCCACGATGGGAGTGTCCGACCGGGTCAGCAGCGGCAGGCGCAGGCTCGGGTGCCTGAGCTTGCCGGCGAACCGGTGGGTGTACTCCGAGCCGCTGGAGTAGTAGACGACGAGCATCTCATGCGACGACGGAGGCGGCGCCCTGTCCGGAGGAGATCGCGGCGATCTTGTCCGGGCGGAAGCCCGACCAGTGGTCGTTGTCGGTGACGACGACGGGCGCCTGCATGTACCCCATGGCCTTGACGACGTCGAGCGCGTTCGGGTCCTTGCTCAGGTCGACCGAGCGGTACTCGATGCCCTTGGAGTCGAGGGCGCGGTAGGTCGCGTTGCACTGCACGCAGGCCGGCTTGGTGTACACGGTGATCATTCTGCTGTCCTCCGAAGACGTGTGTTCTCGCGGTCATCCAGGGCTGTCCGCCGGTCTCCGCTGGAGCCGCGCCGGGTTTCTCCGCGTCCGCGGCCCAACCACTAGATGTTGTGTCTGCACTCGAGAGTACCCCTAGATCGTGTGTTACACCAGTGTCATTTCTCACGGCGCGGCGCTGTGCACATGGGGTGCACAGGGGTCGCGGCGCCCTCCACAGGAGGCGAATCACACCGGTGTGGTTCCACCACCTGCGACGATGGCCGCCGAGGTGCGCCGGCACCGCTCGCCGACCCCGCTCCCGTCCACCGTCCGTCCCCAGGCGGAGGTCGACAATCCACAGGAAAAAACTTCCCGCCGACGGTGTGTCCGGACTTCTGTGTCCGATCGAGGCCGTCATGTGACCGGACTGCCACAGCATCCGTCCCGCCGTGTCCGGACCCCCGTCTAATCTGGGATCACCGTCCCCACCACCCCACCGCACGACAGCCCCACCGCACCCCAGCACCATCGCACCGCAGAACCGACCGCACCGCAGCACTGACCGCACCGCTGCACTGACCGCACCGGCACCCGCCCCGCGAGAGGACACCCGATGAGCCAGCCCAACCCGGCGAACACGCAGGAGATCACCCAGGCCGCGACGATCCTGTCCTCCGTGGAGAAGCACCTCGACCGCTTCGTCGTCGGACAGGGCCGCCTGCGCGAGACCCTGGCGCTCGGCCTCCTCACCGGCGGGCACCTCCTCCTCGAATCGGTGCCGGGCCTGGCGAAGACCACCGCGGCCGCCGCGCTCGCCGGCGCCGTGGGCGGCGAGTTCGCCCGCATCCAGTGCACCCCCGACCTGCTGCCGAGCGACATCATCGGCTCGCAGATCTACAACTCCTCCACCGGCCGGTTCGAGATCCAGCTCGGCCCGGTGCACGCGAACATCGTCCTCCTCGACGAGATCAACCGCTCGAGCGCCAAGACGCAGAGCGCCATGCTCGAGGCGATGCAGGAGAAGCAGACGACGATCGGCGGCACCCGCTTCGACCTCCCCTCCCCCTTCCTCGTCATGGCCACGCAGAACCCGATCGAGCAGGAGGGCACCTACCAGCTGCCCGAGGCCCAGCTCGACCGCTTCATGATCAAGGACGTCCTCGACTACCCGGGCCCGGGCGAGGAGCTCGAGATCCTGCGCCGGCTCGACGCCGGGGTGTTCGACGTCGAGAGCCCCCCGGAGCCGGCCTGCACGCTCGAGGACGTCCGCACCCTGCAGCGCTATGCGCGCAGCATCTACATCGACCCCGCGATCAGCCGCTACCTCGTGGAGATCGTGTCGGCCACCCGGCAGGCCTCGCGCTACATCGGCCCGCTCGCCCAGTTCATCGAGTGCGGCGCCTCCCCGCGCGCCTCGATCGCGTTCACCAACGCCTCCCGCGCGCTCGCGATGATCCGCGGCCGCAACTACGTCATCCCCGAGGACGTCAAGGACCTCGCGGTGCGGATCCTCCGCCACCGCATCCTGCTGAACTTCGAGGCCGTCGCGGAGAACATCCCGGTCGAGCGCGTCATCGGCGAGCTCCTCGGCGCGATCAGGACGCCCTGATGGCCGCGCTGCTCACCAAGGTCAAGGCGCGGATGACCATCCACGCCCACCGCCGCACCCGGGGTCTCCTCCAGGGCGACTACGCCTCGGTGTTCCACGGCCACAGCCTCGACTTCGACGACCTGCGCGAATACGTCCCCGGCGACGAGGTGCGCGACATCGACTGGAAGGCCACCGCCCGGCACTCGACCCCGCTCGTCAAGCGCTACGTCGCCCACCGTCGGCACGCGCTCGCACTCGTCGTCGACTCCGGGATGGACTTCGAGGCCGTCGCCGCCTCCGGGGAGCCCAAGCGCGAGCTCGCGATCCTGCTCGCCGGCATGGCCGGCTACCTCGCGGTGCGCCACGGCGACGACGTCATGCTCGTCCACGGAGACGCCCGCACCACCCGCTCGACGCCGTCGAAGGGCACCGAGGCCCACCTCGAGCAGCTGCTGCGCCGCATCCAGGCCGCCGGCCGGAACTCCGCCGGCTCCCGCATCGCGACCCAGCTCCAGTGGGTCGCCGACACCCTGCGCCGGCGCATGATCGTCCTCGTCATCGCCGACGACACCCCGGTGTCCGAGGAGCACCTGCCGCTGCTGCGCCGGCTCGCCGCGCAGCACGAGATCATGTGGCTCACCATCGCCGATGCCGACCTCTCCGCGCTCGGCGGGACCGCCGGCACCCCGTACGACGTGCTCGCCGCCGAGCCCACCGGGGTCCCCGACGAGCTCCTGTCCGGCCGCGCGCTGTGGGACGAGTACCACCGGGCGGAGACCGCGCGCCGGGCGCAGACCGAGCAGACGCTGCGCCGCGCCGGCATCCCGCACGTGCGCGTCGCCCATTCCCACGAGGCGCTGTGGCAGCTGCGCCGGCTCATGAAGAGGCAGCGCCGTGAACGCCGCTGAGCTCCATCCGCTGCTCCCCGCCTCCGACTGGTGGCTCGTCGCCGCAGCGGGAGCGATCGCCGGGTTCCTCGTGCTCGCCGGCTGGCCCGTCTTCGCCCGCCTGTGGGCGCACTCCGGGGCGCGGGCGGACGGCCCGGCCCACGTGCCCGGCCACACCCGCCGCGAGTACCTCTCGAAGATCGACGCGCTCGACACCGCATGGCGCGCAGGCGAGCTCAGCGAGCGCGAGGTCGCCCAGCGCCTCGGCACGATCGTGCGCCGGTTCGCCCGCTCCGCCTGGGGCATCGACGTCAGCCACATGACGCTCGCCGAGCTCCGCGCCCACCGGATCGAGCCGATCGCCGTCGCCGTCTCCCGCCTCTACGCCGCCGAGTTCTCCGACGAGGCCGCGATCGACTGCCGAGCCGAGCTCGGCGCCGCCCGGAAGCTGGTGGGACGATGGTCCTGAAGTTCTGGTGGCTCGCCCTCGCCCTCATCCCGGTCGCCGGCCTCACGGTGTGGCTGCTGTCCCGGCCCGGCCGGGCGCGCGCCGGCACCGTGCCCGTCGCCCGCATCCACCGCCTCACCGGCCTGCGCGAGTTCGCGCGCCGCCGGCGGCGTCTGCTGTGGGGTGCGATCGCGGTGTTCCTCGTGTCCGCCTTCGCTGCCCTGTCCGCGCTCGCCGGGATCGCCCGGCCGGCCCGCACGGAGACGATCAACCCCGAGCGGCACCTGCGCGACGTCGTGCTGTGCCTCGACGCCTCGGGCTCGATGACCTCCTACGACGCGCAGATCATCGAGTCCTACATCGAGATGATCCAGTCCTTCGACGGGGAGCGGATCGGGATGACGGTGTTCAACTCCACCGCGGTCTCGGTGTTCCCCCTCACCGACGACTACCTCATGGTCGAGGAGTTCCTCACCGAGGCCAAGCGCGGCTTCGAGACCGGCGGCCTCGAGGGCACGGACTTCTTCGCCGGCACCGTCGACACGGAGATCGGCGGCTCCTCGCTCATCGGCGACGGCCTCACCTCGTGCGTGGACAGCTTCGACAAGAAGGGCGAGGAGCGCAGCCGCTCGATCATCTTCGCCACCGACAACCAGATCGCCGGCACCCCGATCTTCACCCTCGCCGAGGCCACGGAGATCGCCGTCGAGGAGGAGGTCCGGGTCTACACGCTCGCCCCCCGCTCCCTGTTCGCCGGCTCGGAGATCAGCGAGCTGCAGGACACCGCGCGGACCACCGGTGGGGCCCACCACCAGCTCGGCTCCGCTCAGGCCACCGACGGCATCGTCGAGGACATCCAGCAGCAGGAGGCGCAGAAGACCGACGCGAAGTCGGTCACCCTGGTCCACGACCAGCCGATCGTCCCGCTCACCCTGACGCTGCTCGGGATCATCGCCTGCTTCGTCCTCGCCTGGAGGTTCACCCTGTGATGTCCGAGCTGATGTTCCAGCCCGTCCTCCCCTGGCCGGCGCTCGTCGCCCTCTTCGTCCTGCTCGTCGGCGGGTGCGTGACGCTGGCCGTCCTCACCCCCGCCCGGCGCACCCGCTGGCTGCTGCGCGCCGGCGCGCTCCTCGTGCTCGCCGCGGCCTTCACCCGCCCGGGCGTCCCGCTGGAGACGGCGAGCCAGTCGACCGCGGCGGCCGCCGACGTGTTCGTCCTCGTCGACACCACCGCCTCGATCGTGGCGGAGGACTACGACGGGCAGCGGCCGCGCCTCGACGGCGTCAAGGAGGACATGCGCTCGCTCCTCGAGCAGCTGCCCGGGGCGCGGGTGAGCATGGTGACCTTCGGGTCGAGCGCGGCCGTGCGGGTGCCGCTCACCACCGACCACTCGGCGTTCGCCTCCGCGATCGAGACCGTCGGCCCGGAGGTCACCCTGTACTCCGGCGGCAGCTCGGTGACCGAGGCGCGCGCACTCCTGCTCGAGCGGCTCGCCGCCGCAGAGGAGCAGAACCCCGACAACGCCCGCCTCGTGTACTACTTCGGCGACGGCGAGCAGACCGCCAGCACGGCTCCGGAGTCGATGTCCGAGATCGCCGCGCAGATCGACGGCGGCGCGGTGTTCGGCTACGGCACGCAGAGCGGCGGGCCGATGAAGGAGACCCAGTCGTACTACTCGACCCGCGACGACGGCACCTACATCACCGACAGCACCACCGGCGACCGGGCGCTGTCCGTCATCGACGAGGACCAGTTGCGCACGATCGCCGCCGACCTCGGCGTCGACTACCACCACCGCTCGGCCGGCACCCCGTTCGGCACTGTGCACACCGCCCCGCAGTTCGAGGAGAAGCTCGTCGACGCCGAATCGTTCGGCGGGGTGACCGAATACTTCTGGATCCCGCTGCTCGCGGTGTTCGCCTGGATCGTCGTCGAGGCGACGCTCGCGCTGCGCCGCGTCCGGGCGCTCGCCCGGCTCCATGCCTCACCGCCGGTCCCCTCGACGGCGGCTCCCCCGGCAGCGGGCGCTCCGGCGGCGGGCAGCGCACGGCCGGGTGTCGCACCTCCGGGCGCAGCACAGCAGTACGCCGCACGACCGTCGACCGCGACCCTGGGAGCATCATGGACACCGTGACGAAGCCGCGCACACCGGCCGCCGACGAACGCGCCGCGGGCACCGGGCAGGGCGGAGCGGAGACACCTGATCGCAGCGTGCGCCGGCGGCGGCGCCCGCGGCGCCGGGTGATCCTCAGCCTCGTCGCCGCCGGACTGCTGCTGCTCCTCGCCGCCTACTGCGTCCTGCTCAGCGTGCTGCTGACCTCGGCGCAGAAGGCCTCGGCCGCCGGCGACCAGCAGGAGGCGATCGCCGCCGCGCGCTGGTTCGAGCGGCTCAGCCCCTTCGAGCGGCACAAGGGCCCGTTCAACGTCGGGACCGCAGAGGCGTTCGACCGGAACTACGACCGGGCGCGACCCGAGCTCGAGCGCGCCCTCGAACTCACCCCGGTGGCCGATGAGTGCGCGGTGCGGATGAACCTCGCCTACGTCCACGAGAAGGAGGCCGAGGCGTTCCGCGACGCCGACGACACCGAGCAGGCGAACACGTCCTTCGACGCCGCCCGCACCGTCCTGTCCGAGGCGCCCGAGGAGTGCCGTCCGCAGGGCGGCGGCCAGGACCAGGCGATGGACGAGGCCGAGGAGCGCGTCGACTCCTCGCAGGAGGAGATGAACAACCCGGGACAGGGCTCCGGCGGGGAAGAGGGCTCCGGCGAAGGGTCGGGCGAGGGCGGGGAGACCGGCACGGAGCCCGGTGACGACGGCGGCGAGGAGCCGGGCGGGGACGGACCCGGTGGGGAATCCGGTACCGGGGAATCGGGCGGCAGTCCCGGTGAGGGCCCCGGCGAGGTCGGCGACGAGAAGCGCGAGGAGCTGCGACAGCGGCAGCAGGACTCGCAGCAGCGTCAGGACGAGGAGAACTCCCGCGACAGCGGCGCCGGATACGCCGAGAAGCCCTGGTGACAGGCCCACCGACCGGGCCCGCACCACGGCTGCGGCGATGCCGGTGACACACCGCGGAGCCTTTCTACTGACGAGTAACGTCGAGTGGAGTACTGTGTCCCCATGACCAGCCGGGCCCGGGCGGATCCTCGCGGCCCGCACCGCAGGAGGCACCCCATGACCACCCACGAACCCCTCGGCCCGGCCGACTACAGCCGGACCCCGCGCTTCGCCGGCCCGCCGACCTTCGGGCTGCTGCCGCGGCTCGATGAGGTCGAGGCCGCCCGCCCCGGCGCGCCGATCGACGTCAAGATCCTCGGCGTCCCGTTCGATGCCGGGGTGAGCTACCGGCCCGGCGCGCGGTTCGGACCCGCCCACATCCGGCAGTCCTCGAAGCTGCTGCGACCGTACAACCAGGCCACGGACGTCCACCCGTTCTCCACCCAGCAGATCGCCGACTGCGGCGACCTCGGTGTCAATCCCTTCGACATCCCCGCCGCGATCTGCACGGTCGAGGAGGCCGCCGACGCCCTGAGGGCCGACGGCGCCAAGCTCCTCACCCTCGGCGGCGACCACACGCTCGCACTGCCCAACCTCCGCTCCGTGCACCGCACCCACGGACCCGTCGCGGTGCTCCACTTCGACGCCCACCTCGACACCTGGGACACGTACATGGGCGCCCCGTACACCCACGGCACCCCGTTCCGCCGCGCCTCCGAGGAGGGCCTGCTCGACCTCGCGCACTGCATGCACGTGGGCATCCGCGGACCGCTCTACGGCAGCGAGGACCTCACCGACGACGCCGTGCTCGGCTTCCGGATCCTCCGCAGCGACGACTACCAGTTCCGTCCGCTGCCCGACATCGTTGCCGACATCCGGCGCCGCCTGGCCGACCGGCCGGTCTATCTGTCCATCGACATCGACGTCCTCGACCCGGCGGCCGCTCCCGGCACCGGCACCCCGGAGGCCGGCGGCATGACGAGCCGCGAGCTCCTCAATTCGCTGCGCGGGCTCCAGGGGCTCGACATCGTGGGCGCGGAGATCGTCGAGGTCGCCCCGGCCTACGACCACGCGGAGATCACCGGACTCGCCGCCGCCCAGGTGGGCTACGAGATCCTGTCCCTGTGGGCCGCCGGACGGGCCGGCGCCCAGGTTCCGACGGGACCGGTTGCCGAGCACCTCGACGGAGGCCGGGCATGACGATCCTCCCCGATCACCACCGCAACGGCGGCCTCGCGGTCGTCTCCACGCTCGCCGCCCACGGGGTCGACACGATCTTCGGCATCCCCGGCACCCACAACCTCGAGCTCTACCGCCACCTGCACCACTACGGCATCCGCGCGGTGACCCCGCGCCATGAACAGGGGGCGGGCTACGCCGCGGACGGCTACTTCCTCCTCAGCGGCCGACCCGGGGTCGTGATCACCACCTCGGGACCGGGGCTGACGAACGTCATCACCGCCGCGGCCACCGCCTATGCGGAATCCCGGCCCATGCTCATCCTGTCCCCCGGCGTGCCCACCGGTATGGAGGGCGCCGATGCCGGCCTCCTCCACGAGACCAAGGACTCCTCCGGGGCGCTCAGCCGCCTCCTCGTCGCCTCCCGGCGGGCCCGCACCGCCGAGGGCGCGGCCCAGGCGGTCGCCGAGGCGTTCGCCCTGTTCGCCTCGTCGCGGCCCGGGCCCGTCCACATCGAGGTGCCTCTCGACGTGCTCGAGGGCCCCTGGTGGGGTACCGCCCCGCAGCCGCTCGCGCCGCAGCCGCCGGTGCCCACGGCCGACACCGTGGCCCGCGCCGCCGAGCTGCTCCGCACCGCCGACCGTCCGCTCATCGTCGCCGGCGGCGGCTCGCGGCACGCGGCGGACCGGCTCACCGCGCTCGCCGAGCGCCTCGACGCGCCGGTGGCGACGACCTGCAACGGCAAGGGCGTCCTCGACGAGGCCCATCCGCTGTCGCTGGGCTCGAACGTGCGGTTCGGCGCCGTGCAGGAGGCGAGCCGCGCCGCCGATGTGCTCGTCGTGCTCGGCACCGAGCTCGCCGATTCCGACCTCTGGGGCGGCACCGTCGGTGCGCAGAACGCTCCCGGCACCGCAGCGGGGTCGGCGACGCCCGGACCCGCCGGATCCGCCGACGGCCTCACCGTGGACTCGGCGCTCGACGTGCGTGCCCCGCGCCCCGACGGGCAGCAGGTCATCCGCTGCGACATCGACCCCGACCAGCTCAACAAGAACCTCATCGGCGACGTGCTCGTCCATTCCGACACCGGGGCCTTCCTCGATGCCCTCCTCGCAGCGCTCGGCGAGGATGCCGGACACGGTGGGGGTTCCGGGCTCGGATCCCGGCCGGATTCCGGGTCCGAGGCCGGGTCCGATCCCGAGCCGGTGGGCACCTCGGCGGGGCGGCACCGGGCAGAGTCGCTGCGCGCGGCGTGCGCCGAGGAGTTCGACGGCGCGGGCCTCAACGCGCGCATCACCCGGGCCGTCGCAGCGGCGGGCGGACCGGGCGTGGTCATCGGCGGGGATTCCTCGCAGGTGACCTACGACGGCACCGTCCACGCCCTGGAGGCCCACACCCCGGACCAGCTGCTCTACATGCCCGGATTCGCGACGCTCGGCTACGGCATCCCCGCGGCGCTCGGCGCTAAGGTCGCCGCACCCGAGCGGCCGGTGGCCGCGCTGCTCGGCGACGGAGCGGCGATGTTCTCCGTCCAGGAGGTCATGACCGCGGTCGAGCTCGGGCTCCCGATCCCCTTCGTCGTCGTCGACAACGGCGGCTACGCGGAGATCGAGGACCAGATGACCGCACGCGACATGCCCCCGTTCGCCGTCCGGCTCGACCGCCCCGACTTCGCCGCGCTCGGCCGGTCGATGGGCGCCCACGGCGTCACGGTGGCCCTGCCCACCGGTGCCGGGGAGGCGGGCGCGCTCGCCGAGTTCGATGCGACGCTGCGGGGCGCCGTCGCCGACGCCTTCGCCGCCGGCCGGCCGACCGTCGTCCATGTCATCGCACCGCGCCGAGCCCCCTCCGCGGACGCCTGATCGGACCACGCAAGCGCGTCCCGTCCTTCCACGCCCACCGATCCGGTCCCACCGACCCCAGCCCCGCAGGCCGATGACCTGCTGACCTGCTGACCTGCCGATCCAACTCGCCGGACCCGTCGCGGCCGGCCGCACCGAGGAGAATCCCATGGACGTCGCTATCGTCCTGCTGTACCTGGCCGCCATGATCGCCTTCGGGTTCTGGGGGCGGATGCGCGCCAAGAACCAGGAGGACTACCTGGTCGCCGGCCGGCGCCTCGGCCCCGTGCTGTTCACCGGCACCATGGCCGCGGTCGTGCTCGGCGGCGCCTCGACCGTCGGCGGCGTGGGCCTGGGCTACGAGTACGGGCTGTCGGGCATGTGGCTCGTGTTCTGCATCGGCCTGGGCATCGTGCTCCTGTCGCTGCTGTTCGCCCCGAAGATCCAGCGCCTCGAGATCTACACGGTCTCGCAGATGCTCGGGCTGCGCTACGGCTCCGGCTCGCGCCTGGTGTCCGGTCTCATCATGACCGCCTACGGCCTGATGATCTCGACGACCTCGACGGTCGCCTACGGCACGATCTTCCACGCGCTGCTCGGCATCGACCGGGTGCCGGCGATCCTGCTCGGCGGCTCCGTCGTCATCATCTACTCGATGCTCGGCGGCATGTGGTCGATCACCCTGACCGATTTCGTCCAGTTCATCATCCAGACCATCGGCATCTTCCTCATCCTCCTGCCACTCGTCATCACCGAGGCCGGGGGCTTCGGGACGATCGCCGACGAGCTCGGCCCGAGCGCGTTCGATCCGGTGGCGATCGGTCCGGAGTCGATCCTCACGTACTTCCTCATCTACACGCTCGGGCTGCTCATCGGGCAGGACATCTGGCAGCGCGTGTTCACCGCGCGGGCCCCCGGCGTCGCCCGCTGGGGCGGCCTGTCGGCCGGCATCTACTGCTTGTTCTACGCCGTAGCCGGCGCGCTCGTCGGCACCGCGGCCCAGGTCATCGTGCCCGGCATCGAGGTCAGCGACGACGTGTTCGTCGCCGTCGTCGACTCCTCCATGACCCCGGTGCTCGCCGGCCTCGTCCTCGCCGCCGCGCTGTCGGCGGTGATGTCGACGTCCTCGGGCGCGCTGCTCGCCGCCTCGACGGTGTTCCGGCAGGACGTCGTCGAGCCCGTGCTCGCCGATCGCGGCGTCCCGCGCTCGCGCCTCGGCAGCGCGCTGGCGCAGAACCTCGTCAAGGAGACCGGCGACGAGGTCCGCGACTCCCGCCTCTACCTGCTCGGCCTCGGCATCATCTCGGTGATCCTCGCCTGCCTCATGCCGAGCGTCGTCGAAGCCCTCACGGTCGCCTACAACCTGCTCGTGTGCGGCCTATTCGTGCCGATCCTCGGCGGGCTCGTGTGGAAGCGCGGCACGATCACCGGGGTGCTCGCCGGGATGATCGTCGGCTCGCTCACCACGATCATCATCATGGCCACCATGAACATCTTCGCGAACCCGGCGATCTACCTCGGTCTGCTCGCCTCCGCGATCGCCTACGTCGTCGGCTCGCTCGTCTCGAAGCCCACCTCGCCCGAGGTGCTCGCCGCCTGGCGGGAGCGCATCGCCCGCTGACCCGGGCCTCACCCCGACGGGTCGCCGGTGTACGGCCGAGTGTGCGAACTCCTGCGGATCCGCTCTCAGGAACCTTCGGATATCGAGGTCTCGGGGTGGCGCAGCAGGGAGGCGAAGCCGGCGATCATCGCGCGCGCGTCGACCTCGGTCGTCGGCTGCGCGGCGTCGGCCGCGGCGATGAGCTCCTCCTTGTCGAAGCCGAGCGCGGCGAGCTCGTCGGCATTCCAGCTCCGGACGTTCTCCGGGCCGGCCTCGGGGTGGAACTGCAGGCCCCAGGCCGCCTCGCCCAGCCGGAACGCCTGGAGCTCGCAGGCCTCGCTGCGCGCAAGCAGCACCGCGTCCTCGGGCAGCCGGGTGATCCGGTCCACGTGGCTCTCGATGAAGGCCGTCCGGGTCCGCAGGCCGCCGAACAACGGGTCGGCGGCCGCGGCCTCGGTCAGGGTGATCGGTGTCGAGCCCTTCTCCGGGGCTCCGGAGTTCGCTGCGACCGCACCGCCGCCGACGTGCGCGATGAGCTGCCCGCCGAGGCAGATCCCCAGCTGCGGCATCCCCGTCCCGAGCGCCCGGCGCACGAGCTCGGCCTCGCGCGCCAGCCACGGCGCCCCGGCGGTGTCGTCGGGCATGTACCCGCCGCCGAGCATGATGAGGCAGTCGTAGTCGCCCAGCGCCTCGGGTTCGGGGATCGTGCCGGCGGCTCCGACGCGCACGTCGATGTCGAGGTGCTCGTCGATGAGCCACTGCGTGAGGCGCCGGGGGCCGGACTCGATGTCGTTGACGATGAGGAGGACGCGGGGCATGGGGAGGACGGTGCCTTTCGGTCGAGGTGCAGGGTTTCGCAGTACGGGATCTCGATGTGCAGGATTTCGAGGTGCAGGGCGTCGGGGCGCGGGGTTAGGGTGCGCGGAGTACCGGACCCGGCTCTCAGTGGGCGGCGGTGGTGGCGCGGTGGCGGTCGTCGTGGGCCTCGAGCGCGCGCAGCACGTTCTCGGACCCGAGCTTCCGGAGGTCGGCCCCGCTCCAGCCGCGCCCGGCGAGCTCGGTCAGCAGCGCCGGGTACGTCGAGGCGTCGTCGAGCCCGGTGGGCATCGTGTCGGTGCCGCAGAGGTCGCCGCCGAGACCCACGTGGTCGATGCCGACGCGCTCGCGCATCCGGTCGCAGTGGTCGGCGACATCGGCCGGCGTCACCTCCGGCGGCTCCCCCACCTCGCCGGCCTCGACCCACCGGTGGCGGGCGTCGGTGACGAAGGAGGGGACGAACGTCACCATCGCGACTCCCCCGTTGGCGGGCAGCCGGTCGAGGACGTCGGCGGGGATGTTGCGCGGGTGCGGGTTGAGCTCGAAGGCGCACGAGTGGCTGAAGATCACGGGCAGCTCGCTGATGTCGAGCGCCTGGTGCATGACGCTCGGGGCGACGTGCGAGAGGTCGACGATCATCCCGATCCGGTTCATCTCCGCCACGACCTCCCGGCCGAAGTCGGTGAGCCCGCCGTGGCGCGCCTCGTCCGTGGCGGAGTCCGCCCAGCTGTGGGTCGTCGACCACGTCAGGGTCATGTAGCGCACGCCGAGCCGGGCGTACATCCGCAGCACGGACAGGGATTCGTCGATCTGCTGCCCGCCCTCGACGCCGAGCAGCGAGGCGACCCGCCCGGTGCCGGTCGCCGCGCGGATCTGCGCGGCGGTCGGGGCCCAGACGAGGTCGTCCGGGTAGGCGTCGACCATCCGGTGCACGAGGTCGATCTGCTCGAGCGTGGCGCGCACCGCGGCCGGCCCGGTGATCGAGCTGTGGACGTAGACCGACCAGAACTGGGCGCTCACCCCGCCGTCGTGGAGCTGCCCGAGCGTGGTGAAGGGCGAGACGGCGGCGTCGTGGAGGTCCGCGACGGAGCTCCCGCGCGTCTCCCGCAGGTGCCAGGGCAGGTCGTTGTGGCCGTCGAACACGTCGATCATGTCAGTCCTCCGTCGGGGTGCGGTGCGGGTCCTCGGGACCACTCGCAGCGTCCGCCGCGCGCCCGTAGATCTCCGGCTGCAGGTACGCTCCGATGATCTCACCGGCGCGGCGCATCAGCGGCATGACCTCGAGCACCCGGTCGGTGTCGGACTCCCAGTTGGCGAACACCGCATAGGCCACGCGGGATTCCCGCGTCATCGCGACGCCGGCGTCGCAGCGGACGGTGGAATCCGTGCCGGTCTTGTTCCACACCCAGGATCCGCGCGTGTAGTAGTAGTGCGCCAGCGGGTCGGGTTCGAAGGCCGAGGCGACCATCGAGGTGTCCGCGCCGGCCCCGAGCCAGCGGCGCAGCACTTCCGAATGGGCGGCGTCGAACAGCTCGTCGCGGGCGAGCCGGGCCATGAAGTCGGCGATCTCCGCGGCGGTACCGCTCGACAGCCGGGACGGGGCGCCGGCGGGGCGGGGCCAGCGGAGGAAGTCGTGGAGGGCGGAGTCGGTGTACCCGAGCTCGGCGGCGCTCGCAGCGACCCGGTCGAGGCCGACGCGACGCAGGAGCACGTTCGTGCCGAAGTTGTCGCTGAATGCACCGATGAGCATCCCGATGTCGAACACGCTCAGGGAGTCCTGCTGGAGCAGGTACCAGAGCCCGGATTCGTCGACCCGCTCCGAGGGGCGGCGACGGAGCCGTTCGTCGAGGGACAGCTCGCCGCGCTCGACCATCCGCAGGGTCGCGTGGAGGAGGAAGATCTTCGCGATGCTCGCCGTCGACAGCACGCGCTCGGGGGCGTGCGAGAACAGCGTGGTCCCGGTGTCGACGTCATAGGCGAGCGCGGAGAACTCGACCCCGGGCAGTGCGCCGAAGTCGACGTCCGGGAGCGCGCGGGCAGGGATTCCGGGGGTGGGGTTCTCGGGAGTGCGGTCCGGCTGCCGGTCTGCGGTCATGGGGTCTCCTTCGGATCGATGAGGGTGAGGGCGGGTGCGCCGCCGGCCGGGGCGTGGAGGGCGGCGGCGACGCCGAGCGGCACGCTCAGCGCATCCTCGGCGTGGCCGAAGCCGAGCTCCCACACCACCGGGATGCCGAGGGGGCCGAGCACCTCGTGCACGAGCGCCTCGATCTGCGCGACCGACCCGCAGTCCTCCCAGGAGCCGAGCGCGACCGCCCGGGCCCCGTCCGTCCAACCGCTGCGGACGAGCTGGAGGAGGAGGTTGTCGAGGCGGGCGGGCGTCTCGTCGACGTCCTCGAGGAGCACGATGCCGGTCCCGGACGCCACGGGCAGCGGGTTCTCCGGCGCGCCGAGCGAGGCGGCGAGCAGGCTGAGGTTGCCGCCGGTGATCCGGCCGGGCACGGGCGCGCCGTCGGGTGCCGGGATGAGGGTGCGCGCCTCGGGCCCGGCGATGGAACGACCGCGCCATGGCTCGAACAGCCAGGAGCGGACGTCGGCTGCGATCGTCGTGGAGGTGCGGAACACCGCGTTGCCGACCATCGGGCAGAACAGGGTGGGCACCCGCAGATGGTGCGCCCATGCCTGGTGCAGCGCCGTGACGTCGGAGGACCCGGCGAGCAGCTTGGGTCGGCCGTCGGGCCGGGTCGCGTGGGCGGCGAGGCGGGAGAAGTCGAGGCCGTCGAGCAGACGCATCGCCCCGTAGCCGCCGCGCAGGGCGATGACGGCTGAGGTGCGCGGGTCGCACCAGGCGGCCTCGAGGTCGGCGCGGCGCTGCTCGTCGGTGCCGGCGAGGTACGGAAGCTCGGGGTGGACGGCCCGGACGTGCTCACCGACCACCACCTCGAGGCCCCAGCCCTCGAGGGTCGCGAGGGCGTGGTCGAAACCGGCCGCGTCCGTCGGGCTCGATGCCGCGATGAGGTGCACCCGGTCCCCGGGGACGAGCGGCGGGGAATCGAGGTACGCCTCGGCGGCGGTGCGATTCATACGGTGCCCCCGTTCACTCGCTCACCCGGTCGAGCCGGAAGCTCGGGACCGCGCCGAGCAGCGTGCGCGTGTACTCGTGCTGGGGGTCGAGGAGGACGTCCTCGACCGGTCCGCGCTCGACGATCCGCCCCTCGTACATCACGGCGACGGTGTCGGCGATGTTCCACGCCAGCCCGAGGTCGTGGGTGATGACGAGCGCGGTGAGCCCGAGCCGGCGGCGCAGCTCGAGGATGAGCGACAGGATCTCCCCGCGCACGGACGCGTCGAGGCTCGCCACGGGCTCGTCGGCGATGAGAACCTCGGGGTCGAGGGCGAGCGCCCCGGCGATGACGACGCGCTGCCGCTGGCCGCCGGAGAGCTCCTGCGGGATCGACTCGAGGTAGTCCTCCGCCGGGGTCATCTCCGTGTTCGTCAGCGCTTCGATGACGCGGGCGCGCTCGTCGCCGGTGAAGTGCTGCACGCGCAGGCCCTCGGCGACGGACTCGTAGACGCTGAGCTTGGGGTTGAGCGAGCCGGACGGGTCCTGGAGGATCATCTGCACCTCCTTGCGGAAGGCGCGCAGGTCCTTGGGCCGGCGGCTCAGCGGCTTCCCGCGGAACCGGATCTCCGAACCGGGGTCGGTCTCCTGGAGGCCGAGCAGGCTGCGGGCGAGCGTCGTCTTCCCGCAGCCGGACTGGCCGACGACGGCGAGGATCTCACCGCGGTGGAGGGCGAGGTCGACGTCGCGCACCGCGCGCACATGGCGGCCGCGGGCGGAGAAGGAGACATTGAGGTTCTTCGCCTCGAGCACGACCTCGTCGGTCATGGTGAACTCCGCGGCGCCCGCACCGGCGGCCGCGCCGGGTGCGGCCCCGACCTCGGCAGCGGATCCCGTGCCGGCCTCGGTACCGGTTCCGGCACCGGCACCGGCCCCCGCCCCTGATCCGGCAGCGGTTCCCGCCTCGGCACCGGCCCCGGCGGCGGGGGCGATCCGGGCCGGGTTGCGGGTCACCGGATTGAGCCGGGAGTACCGGTCCCCGATCGTCGGGAACGCCTCGGCGAGCTGCCGGGTGTAGGCCTCCTCGGGGTCGGCGCAGACGACCGCGGAGTCGCCGATCTCGACGATCTCCCCGTCCTTCATGATCGCCAGGCGCTCGCACACCTCGGCGAGCACGGAGAGGTCGTGGGAGATCATGAGGAGGGTGATCCCGCGGTCGGCGACGAGACGCTGGAGCACCTGGAGGACCTGCCGCTGGACGATGACGTCGAGTGCGGTGGTGGGCTCGTCGGCGATGATGACGTGCGGCTCGCAGGCGAGCGCCATCGCGATCATCACCCGCTGCTTCTGCCCGCCGGACAGCTCGTGCGGGTACGCCTTGGCCTTGTCGGCGCTGAGGTCGACCTGCGCGAGGAGCTCGTGCATCCGGGCCGTGCGCTCCTCCTTCGTGCGCCAGCCGTCCTTGACGTGGAGCTCGAGCGCCTCGAGGATCTGCCGGCCCACGGTGCGCACCGGGTTGAGGGAGTGGAGCGCCCCCTGGAACACGATCGAGGCGTCCGACCAGCGCAGGGCGCGCAGCTCACCGAAGTTGAGCTCGCCGAGGTCCCGGCCGCCGACGAGCACCGTCCCGGTGAGCGTCGCGTTCGACGGGAGCAGCCGGAGCAGGCTGAGGATGAGCGTGGACTTCCCGGACCCGGATTCCCCGGCGATGCCGAGCGTGCCGCCGGCGGGCACGGTGAGGGACACGCCGCGCACCGCGGCGATCTCGCCGCGCCGGGTGTTCGAGGAATAGCGGATCGTGACGTCGTCGAAGACGATCTCCTGCATCAGCGGCTCCTCAGGGTCGGGTTGGCGATCGACTCGAAGGCACGGCCGACGAGGGTGAAGGCGAGCACCACGATGACGATCGCGACGCCCGGGGTGAGGATGTACCACCAGTAGCCGCTCGTCGCCGCGGACACGTCCATCGCGTTCTTGAGGATCGTGCCCCAGGACTGCTGGGTGGTGTCGCCCAGGCCCAGGAACGCCAGGGTCGATTCGGCGATGATCGCGGTCCCGACGGTGAGCGTGGTGTTCGCCATGACGAGCGGGAGCACGGCCGGGAACAGGTGCTTGACGATGATGTGCCAGTGTCCGGCGCCGAGCACGCGGGCGCGCTCGATGTAGAGGCGCGACTCCGCGGACAGGGTCTGGGCGCGCACGACGCGCGCGGTGCCCGCCCACGAGGTGATGCCGATCGCGAGCACGATCGTCCACACCCCACGGTCGAGCACGGAGGACAGGACGATCGCGAGCAGCAGCGAGGGCAGGACGAGGAAGAAGTCGATGATGCGCATGATGAGGCCGCCGAGGAACCCGGTGAAGTGGCCGGCGGCCATGCCCATGATCGTGCCGATGATCATCGACATCGCGGTCGCGGCGAGCCCGACGAGCAGAGAGACGCGCGCACCCCACACCATCCGCACCCACAGCTCGCGGCCGTAGTTGTCGGTGCCGAGCAGGTGCTCGGCCGAGGGCGGGGCGTAGCGCGGCTGGTCGAGCTGCTGGGTGACGTCGAGCATCGAGCGGTCGGCGATGACGGGCGCGAGGATCGCGATGAGCGACACGATGACGAGGACGACGGCGCCGAACACGCCGGCCGGGTCCTGGAGGAACATCTTCCAGGCGCGTCCGGCGGCGGCCTTGCGGCGGTTGAAGGCGACGGCGCGCGGTGACAGGACGGTGGACATCTCAGGCCCTCCTGACGCGGGGATCGAGCTGGCGGTAGAGGAGGTCGGCGATGAGGTTCATCACGATGATCGCGGCGGAGAACACGACGAACGTGCCCTGCAGGAGCGGCAGGTCGGGGCCGCTGATCGCCTCGTAGGTGAGCTTGCCCAGCCCCGGCCAGGAGAACACGGTCTCCACCGTCACCGCGCCGGCGATGAGTCCGCCGATGTGCATGAACACGAGGGTGACGGTGGGCAGCAGGGCGTTGGGCACCGCGTGCTTGCGGCGCACGCCGTCCTCGTTGAGACCCTTGGCGCGGGCGGTGGTGAGGTAGTCCGCGCTCATCTCCTCGAGCAGGGAGGCGCGCATGACGAGGAGGTACTGGGCGTAGATCACCGCGACCATGGTGATGACCGGGAGGATGAGGTGCTCGGCGACGTCGATGACGTAGGCGAAGGTGCCGGGTTCGACGCCGGGCGAGACCATGCCGCCGGTGGGCAGCCACTGGAGCGTGCCGCCGAACACCATGAGGAGGATGAGCGCGAGCCAGAAGGTCGGCACCGACCACAGGATGAGCGAGGTGCCGGTGGTGGCCTTGTCGAACAGCGAGTTGCGCTTCCAGGCGGCGAGCTGCCCCATCCACAGGCCGAGCACGATCGCGATGATCGCCGCGGTGCCGGTGAGGAGCAGGGTGGGCCAGGCGTACTGCGCGATGAGCGAGCTCACCGACTGCTGGTAGACGTAGCTCTCCCCCATGTCCCCGGTGAAGATCCCGGTGAGGTAGTCCCAGAACTGGACGAGGAGCGGCTGATCGAGGCCGTACTCGGCGCGCAGCGCTGCGACCTGCTCGGCGGTCATCGGTCGTTCGCGGGCGATCTTGGCGACGGGATCCCCGGGCAGGATCCGGAACGCGAAGAAGCCGAGGAGGATCACCATGAGCATGCTGATCGCGGCTCCCCCGAGCTTGCGGCCGAAGTAGGCCAGGAACGAGGTGCCGGCCGGCGGCTCGTCGATGTCCTGGGAAGCGATGTCCTGGGGAGCACCGTTCCGGGGAGCGATGTCCTGGGGAGCACCGGGGGCGGGGCCCCGCGTGGGATCCTCGCCGGCCGCGGTGCGCGGCTCCGCGACGGCCGGATCGCCGACGTGCGGGTCGACGGGCGGCTCGGCGGACGGGGGGTTGGCTGACACTTCTGACTCCAATCGGTGCGGCGCCCTCAGGGGCGCGGCACAGCGGTCCGGCGCCCGATCACCGGGGTGGTCGGGCGCCGGACGGTGACATCAGGCGCGGTCGTCGGCGCTCTTGCGGCGGGTGAGGGCGAAGATCACCACTCCCACACCGGCGAGCACGGCGATGCCGATGCCGATCCAGGCTCCGGTGCCGAGGCCGCCGGACTCACCGCCGGACTCGCCGCTCACGGGCTCGACCGTGTAGAAGCCCCAGTAGCCGGCCTGACCGGCGATCATGCCGTCGGCCTCGGGCTGGGTGGTGAAGCCGTCGAAGCGGTCCGAGCGGTAGGCCTCGAGCGCCTGCGGGTACCACAGGGCGATCTGCGCGGTGTCGGTGTAGTTGAGGCGCAGCGCCTCGCGCACGAGCTCCTCGCGGGCTCCCTCGTCGAGCTCGGTGTGCTGCTGGGCGTAGAGCTCGTCGAACTCCGGGTTGCAGTAGCCGTCCTGCGAGGACGGTCCGTTGCCCTCGGCGTCGGGACGCGAGGCGCAGGTGTTGATGCCGAGCTGGTAGTCCGGGTCCGGGTTGATGCTCCAGCCGGTGATGTACATGTCGTAGTCCCCGGCCAGGGTGCGGCTGGAGATCGTGTCGGCATCGGACGCCTCGACCTCGAGCTCGACGCCGAGGTCGGCGAGCCACGGACCGAGGAACTCGCCGATCGCCTGCTCGGGCTGGGAGGCGGAGTCGACGAGGAGTCGCAGGGAGAGCTTCTCGCCGTCCTTCTCGCGGATGCCGTCGGCACCCTCGGTCCAGCCGGCGTCCTCGAGGGTCTGCTTCGCGGCCTCGACGTCGTGCTCGAGGATGGCCTCGTCGTCCTCCGGCAGGTGCCACTTGGGGAACGCCGAGGGGATGAAGCTCGTCGCCGGGTCGGCATAGCCCTGCATGACCTGCTCGCGCAGGGTGTCGATGTCGATGCCCTGGCGCAGCGCCTGGCGCACCGCGACGTCCGTGAGGGCCTCGTTGCCGGTGCCGTAGGACTCGCCCTCGGGGGTCTCCGCACCGGAGTTGATGCTGATGGAGGTGTAGCGGCGGCCGGTGCCGGCGTTGATCTCGACGTTGTCCGCCCCCTCGAGCGCGGTGACCTGCTCCGGGGTGAGCCCGGTGATGAAGTCGACCTCGCCGGAGCGCAGCGCCTGCACCTGGGCGTCGGAGTTCGTGTAGTAGATGTACTGGATCGTGTCGATCTGCGGGGCGCCGCGCCAGAAGTTCGGGTTGGCCTTGAGCGTGATCGACTGGTTGGGCTCGTAGCTCTCGAGGACGAACGGGCCGGAGCCGACGACGTCGGTGTCGCCCGGGTCGCCGACCGCATCCTCCTTGGCCGACCACACGTGCTCGGGGACGACGGGGATCTCGGTGCCGGGGTTCGGCGCCTGCGGCTCGGTCAGGGTGATGACGACCGTGGAGTCGTCGGGTGCCTCGACGGTGTCGAAGTTCTGCACGAGGCTGCCGTTGGCCGCGCCCATGCCCGCCGGGTCCTCCATCATCTGGGTGTAGGTGTAGACGACGTCCTCGGCGGTGATCGGTTCGTCATCGGACCACTTCATGCCCTCACGCAGGGTGAAGGTCCAGGTCATGCCGTCCTCGCTCGTCTCCCACGACTCGGCGAGACCCTCGGTGGGCGAGCCGTCCTTCGCGTCGTACTGGACGAGGTTCTCGTAGACGTAGCGGTTGATGCCCGTCGAGGTGAGGTAGATCGTGGTGAAGGGGTTGAAGCTGTCGATCTGGCCGGCGGTCGCGATCCGCAGGGTCTTCTCCTCGGCCGGGGCGTCGATCGCGCCCTCCGTGGACTCCTCGGTGGCGGCCGAGGCGATCGGGGCGACCCCGGGAGCCAGCGCGAGCACAGTGGCGGCGGCGACCGCAGTCACCATCCGCGGTAGACGGGGGAAGCGGATGCGTGACATCGTCATGGGGTCTCCTTATGAGCTACTTCACATCGAACACAGACGAACCTACAGTGCGCGGGCCTGTGCTTCAAGCAGCGACGCGAACAGGTCGACCTGCGTGAGTTCCCGATGAAACCCCACGTGAGAGCGCAATTTTAGAAGGTTCCTGAGAGCCGGCGTCATACAGTCATCGCAACACTCGTTGTCAGGGTAGGTGCGAAAGGGGTTGTGTGATGGTCGGGTCGAGGAATGC